>NZ_JAFWFM010000151.1:0-3958 GCF_017515625.1 Geobacillus sp. | reverse complement strand
TTTAACATATCCTTGACAGAAAAGTGGTTTGCCCATTTTCGACTGTCGAAGGCAAGCGTGTGGCTTGCCTCCGTCACGCCTTAGCGTGACGGAAGACCGAACAACGACTCGCTTCACAGACCCATTCATGGGTCTTTAAGCAGCGTTGTTCGGTCACTCGACAGTCGGATGCAATGACCGGCAAAGACGAAAAATGTTAAAGCTTTAAATTGCATCTATACAGTTGCTGCGGGGCCATCACGCGCTTGGACTCGCCGGCGTTCACGACAAGCAGCCGAATAGATAGGCATTTCATCCCCTTTCACTGAAAAACCCGAGGGAACACCCCCTCGGGTTTTCGCCGCTCTGCCGTTTTCAATAGACATCTCGTCGCATAAAGACAAAAAAAGCGACAAGAAGCCCTGCAAGCCCCCAGACAGCCAGCACGGCCATCGAAAAGCCAAGCGTCATCCCCTCAATCGGCGGAGCCGCTCCTTTTATGTAATCCGTCAGCCGCAAATTGACCATAAACAAATATTTTGCCGAATGCCACGACGACACCATGTTCGACAAAATCGCGCCAGAAATCAATGCTGCCAGCATGATGCCCATCACCGCCGCCGTGCTCCTAAGCAGCACGGAAAACATAAACGTCAGTGTGCCGACGACAACGCTCACAAACGCTGCCAGCCCGAGCTCGATCAAAATGTATTTCCATTGCGGAATCATATGGACATTCGCTGTATTGAGATCCTCTCCTTGCTGGACAAATCCGGTCAATAGCGGCAGACGGAAGCCGCCATATCCAAACACGAGTCCGGAGATGGCATACGACAGCACCGCCGCCATCAGCATAATGAGCGACACCGACAGGAGCAACGCGATATATTTGCTCAACAAAATTTTCCACCGCTTCACCGGCCGAACGAGAAGCAGCTTGATCGTTCCAGCGCTTGCCTCGGACGACACTAAATCAGCCGCAACCACCATCACTAAAAGCGGCAAAAACAAGTCGATGGCGTTTTCGATAAACGTGCGCATAAACGTCGGCGCTCCAGGGGCGGACGGATTAATGTTGTGCTCTAAGTAGTACTGCTGCTGCTTGAGGCGGATTTGCAAGTATTTCTGCCATTCCTCAGACATGCTCGGCGACTGCAAGCGGTTTTGCAAATCGACGATTTGCTGCTGCAGCTGCGTCCGCCAGTCGGTCGTGCCAAGCCGTTTTCTCAACTCTTCCGTCTCGCGGTATTGGGCGTATGTAAACAAGGCGACGAGCACCGCAATGATGGCGGCGATCACCCATAGCCGCTTTTTGCGGACGATTTTCAACATTTCATTATACACGAGCTTACTCAATCGTTTCGCCCCCTGTCAGCTCGATAAACAAGTCCTCGAGCGTCGGCAGCCGCGGTTCAATTTCCGAAACCGAGACGCCGGCTTGGACAAGCTTGGCGTTCCAAGCGGCTAGTCTCGACGGCTCATATGGCGTGACGATCGTCTCTTCATCGGCGCGCAACACCTCGGTTTCCGCCGCTAACAGCGCCCGCGCCCGATCCGTTGGAGCGGCTTTCCAGACGACGCGCGCCTGTTGGTTTAACAGCCGCTCAACCGTGTCCACGGCCAAGAGCCGTCCTTTCGCCATAATGGCGACGCGGTCGCACATTAATTGAATTTCACTTAACAAATGCGATGAAACGAGGACGCTCAACCCTTCCGTTTCCGCCAAAAAGCGGATGAAGGCGCGCATTTCGCGAATGCCGGCCGGGTCAAGGCCGTTGGTCGGCTCGTCCAAAATGAGCACCTTCGGCTTTCCAAGCAGCGCCTGAGCGATGCCGAGCCGCTGCCGCATGCCGAGCGAATACGTGCCCACTCGGTCATGGATGCGCTGTTCAAGGCCGACGAGCTTCGCCACTTCCATGATCCGATCTGCACCAATTCCCGGTATCATGCGGGCGAAATGTTCAAGGTTTTCCCATCCTGTTAAATACGGATACATTTCTGGGTTTTCGACGATGCAGCCGATCTGGCGGATCGCGTCGGTAAACTGGCGGTGAAGATCATACCCGCAAATCGCCACCGTCCCCGACGTCGGCCGAATGAGCCCGACGAGCATGCGGATCGTCGTCGTTTTCCCCGCGCCGTTCGGCCCTAAAAAACCGAATACTTCTCCCTCATGCAACTCAAACGAAATGCCTTTAATAATTTCCTTGCCGCGAATCGTTTTCCGCAGCTCTTTGACCGCTAACGTCACCTGTTTGGTCATTGCTCACCCTCCTCCGTCAACGTGATGAGCGAGGCGACGCGCTCTCCAATCCGCTTGTAGCCTGCCGCGTTTGGATGAAAATGGTCGCTGTACAAATAGTCGTTGACATGGAGGGCAAACAAATCAAACGTCGGCACCGCGACGATGTTCGGATAGCGGGCCGCCACTTCCGCTGATGCAAAATTCCAATCGCGCACAACCGCCGACGTCCGTTTGGCATCGTCTAAATCGCCAAACGGGTTGTACAAACCGATCGCAAAAATGACCGCTTCGCTGTTGAAGCGGCGCAGCGCGGCGAAAATGCGGTCTAGGTTGGCTACATATCGCCGTTTCGCCTCATTCAGCTGCTTTCGATCCAGTTTCAACGCTTCCCCGCCTTGAAACAAGTCGTTGCCGCCGATGGTCATCACAATAAGATCCGCCATGGCGACTTGCCGCTGAATCTCAGGCTGGCCAAGCTGGCGAAGCAGTCCGTCAGAGCGAAGGCCGCGGATGGCCAAGTTCGTCACACGGATCGGTTTGTCCGTTTGCCGACGAAGCTCATCGACCATATAGCCGACATACCCTTTTCCGCTTTCATCGCCCGTTCCTCTCGTCAACGAATCGCCAAGAGCAACAATATCCATTTTCTCGTCATGTTGCCTTGTTTCAGCCGTCGGCGGCCGTTGTTCTTTCGTCGGCGGCTTGGCGGCCGAAAAAAACTGGTCTTGCACCGCCAATGCCAGGCCGCCAAGCCAAAGCACTCCGGACAGGGCGGCAACGGCTATGAGAAGCGCAACTGTGCTCCGTCGCATGCAACCACCTCATTTCTTCATCGTTGTCATCTCTCGCGATCCGTCTTGGCGTTGTTCGCCATCATTGGTTTGATCCGACAACCGCCGTTTTATTCGCCAATGTTTCGGATCCCAATACTTCTTCAGCTTCGACGCCGCTTCCTTTCCAACCAACAGCGCCCCGATCCAAAACATGATTTCCGCCGCCACAATGGCAACCGCAACGATCGACGCTTTGGCCGCAGTCGAAAACGGTAAAAATGGCGCGATGGGCGGAATGACCCCAACGACGAACGATGCGATGATGAGCCCGACGCCAATGTGATGCATGACGGACCGCCTCTGTTTCACTCTTCCGGTCCCCCTTGCTCATGGACGCTCTTTCCAACAGGAATCAGGATCGCTTATTTCCACTCTAACATATACACCGCGATTTCACGAAATGATCCGCCTAAAAACCGAACACACAAAAACAGTTTTTCCTGTTTTTCCAATTTTCGCTTTCCCGTCAAAAAAGAAACCCAGCCGAATCGGCCAGGCCAATCGAATGATCACCGTTGGGTGACGATGATATAGCGAATATCAGACGGATCAATATAAAACGCTTTCAACCCAGCAAGCAATACGGCACCGACGGGCTTGGCCCTGTTTCCACGATCGCCAAGTTCTCTTCGTGAAGCACGTATGTACCGGTGCGCCGCGGCATGCGCAAATCATACAAATCGATGAGTGAAATGCGGCGGCCGAGATCACGCGGCTGTGCCTTGTTCCCTCTCCCCCTTTGGTTGATGATGCCGAATATTTTAACTTCCCTCCGAAAGAAGTCTCCTACTTCTAAACGTGAAGGTGCGCCAGCACCAGTGAAAGTGGGAGATGAATTTCGGTTGGCGTTAGCCAACGAATATGATAGAATATGGCTAGAACGGACACCTTCGGAACGAAG
>NZ_JAFWFM010000015.1:0-14726 GCF_017515625.1 Geobacillus sp. | reverse complement strand
CGTAAAGGTTCGAGACGAATCACGATACCCAACCGCTTCGGCAATCAGTTGAATCTCTTCATCCGAAACAAGTTTTTGCATCAAATTCGGGAGTGTGGTATGCTTGTTCATAGAGAGCACCTCCTGGGTTTGTTTGTGTTGCTACTCACATTCTACAGGAAAGGTGCTCTTTTTTCTATACCCTTTGGATTTTATTGGATAATCAACACGCCTGATCCTCGCCTACTTCATCATCAAATGTTTCTTCATACCGTTCTTTTTCTTCATCCGATAACTCATCGTAATGAATGCCCTCTTCCAAAAATTTGAGCTTTGTTTCAATGGTACGATAATCCACTAAATAGCCATCTTGAACCGCTTGATCTAACTCATAGGCATAGGTCGGCACACCGTTTTCCAGATCAAACACTTCATACGTATTGCGGTCAATTTCATCTTTTGGTGTGGCGGTAAGCCCAAGCAATATTGCGTCAAAATAGTCAAAAATTGCTCGGTACTTCTTATAAATACTGCGGTGGGATTCATCGACGATAATTAAATCAAAATGCCCGACGGTAAAGAGGCGTTTGCCGTCTTTTCGTTTCGCTTCGTCAATCGCGTTCATCATTGTCGGGTACGTCGAAAACACCATGCGGCTTTCCTCTGGATTATCTTTGTTATCGAGCAAATTACAAAGTGTCAAGTTCGGCAACAAATGGCTAAAGCTGTTTTTGGCTTGCGTTACAAGCGTTTTGCGGTCCGCTAAAAACAAAATATTTTTTACCCAATTATGACGGGTAAGAACATCGACAATCGAAATCGCCGTCCGGGTTTTGCCGCTCCCCGTTGCCATGACAAGCAACGCTTTGCGCCGTTTGTTCTCGAGCGCGTCGCATACGGCTAAAACTGCTTCTTTTTGGTAATAGCGATTCGTAATGTTGTCATTGATTTGCACATTTTTTAGCGGCTTCTTCATCGTCCGACGATCAATAAGCAAGCTTAATTCTTCCTTATTGTAAAAGCCGGAAACTCTCCGCGCCGGATAGTTAAGGTCGTCCCAAATATACGTTTCAAAACCGTTTGTGTAAAAAATAATCGGACGTTGGCCGTGCATTTTTTCAATACAGTCGGCGTATAGCTTGGCTTGTTGCTTTCCTCTGTTCGGGTCAGCGGTTGTCCGTTTCGCTTCGATAACCGCCAGCGGCTTCCCGTTGTCGCCAAAAAGGACGTAATCGACATAGCCGACTCCTTCCTGATTCGGCATGCCAACGACAGGGTATTCCACAATAACGTCCTTTTTAAATTCCCAACCCGCCAGCTTCAAATCTAAATCGATATATTTCTTTCTTGTTTCCCATTCGCTTAGTTCATCGACTTGGAAGTGGTACTCTTTTGTATTCGCTTCCCGTTTGGCGGTGAGAAGAGCGCGAAGCTGTTCATTTTCTTTCATCATTTCCTCAAGACGCTTGTCTTTCGAGCTTAACCGTTCGTATAAATCTTTCAATTCTTCCGGACGCTCGCGCTTTTCCTCTCCGATTGGCAGCAATGATTCATCAAAATCCGTAGCCGTATATTCATCTGAATAACAATAATCAATCCAAGACACAAACTGATGAAGATGATGCAGGGAAAGAATCGCTTCTTCCCTCGTAATCATCGAGTTCGTATGAACCGCGACATTTCCCAGTTTGACAATGTAACGCAACAACGGCAACAAGTCTTCATCAATAATGGACAAAAAGACGTTGTCATGAATCAAACTGGAAAGATTATCTTGATACGGAACTTTCAACGCGCTGTCAAAGCTGTACACCCACTTCACCGCAAGCTCCAGCGCACGGCGCGTCAAAATCGCGCACGTCGCCGGACTCACAACCAAACTTTTCTCCGCCTCTAAACACGCATTCGTAAAGCTCTCATAATGAGGTTTTCCTATTAGAAAACTAAAGTTGGATAGCAACAAACACCCCTCCCTTGACCAGCACGAATTCCTTTTACACTTACTAATCGTTGAATAATTCTCCCTTAAATGCACGTTGCATGAGGGAATTAAACATATTTTGTATCTCTGCTTGACTTTTTAAAAGAAGTTCTTTCTTTAAGTTTATTTGTTGTATAGTAGCTGCAAATAATTCCTGTAACTCTAAAGGTGGAATAATGATCTCAAGTTCTTTTAAATTTTTTAACGGAAGCTGCGGTTGAGAAGATCCTGTTTGTGTTTTCTTTAAAACTAATTGAAAGCTATTAGATGTATAAAGTTGCTGGAAAAAAATTCGATTAACATTTTTCAATCTAAGAATCGCCATTTGAGCATTTATGAACCCTGTGTCATAACCTTCTTCATCAAAAATGACTATATTCCCAATGGATCCCCTCAGTGTAACAATTAAATCTCCCCGTCTTAATTTTCCTTTTCTCAATTGACTAAACTTTTCCTTTGTAATATACGTTACTTTCGATAAGTCTAATTTGTTGTTCACAAAGTTTGAGGTAGACAAAAAAAGTATACCTTCACTAACAAGCTCATGTTGCTTCGGATAGTTTTCACCTCGATCTCCATCCTCAATTTCCGCAATATCTTTTAATTTCTTAACATCCCATCCCTTTGGATTACTTACTGGATCCCCAAACATCTCCAAAAACACACTTTGCGTTAACTGATCTAACGCTTCAATTTGGGCTTTTCGTTTATCGATGAGTTCTTGGGATTTGTCTAATGCATTTACAATTTTATTTTGAGTACTATAATCAGGAATTTTAACTTCTATTTTCTCTAATGCAGACTTAGTTAGTTTACCTCTTGTTGTCCCTGTAATATGTTTACTTAGATCAGCATAGTTTAAATAGTAACATAAGTACTTAACATTAACGTTTTCTTTTGCTACTAACACATGAGCATGGTTATTTACCCAACACGGTTCATTCATGATGTAAGCACACTTTTCTCTAAATCCCCAACTTCCTCCGTCTTCTGCTATACATAGAATTTCTTGGTCGAAAATGAATTCATCAATATAGTCTAACACTCCATTTGCACCACAATATGGATATAAACCTTTCTTTTTTAGAGATTTTCTTTCTAACTCATTCAAGGGCTTTCTTTTATTATCTAAATTAATAGTTAAATCTTTTAGTTTAACCGTCTCAAATCCCATGTTACACACTACCCTCTAATCATTTCTTTCAACTCTTGTAATCCTTGCATAATCTCTTTTTCCAACGCTTCCACTCTTTCAAGTATCACACTCGGCGCTTCATACTGTACCTCTTCATACTCAATCTCTTTATACTTGTTAATCGAAAGGTCATAGTCGTTTTCACGAATTTCTTCCACCGGCACGAAGAACGATTGCTCTGTCCGTTTCCGGTCTTTTTCCGCTTCACGGTTATGGAAGCGGGCAATGATATCCGGGATGTCGTTGTCTTCAATCGGCGTGCGCTTGTCATCCAATGAATGGCCATCGGCTTTCATATCATAGAACCATACTTGATCCGTACCGCCGACGCCTGTTTTGGTGAAAATCATAATCGCCGTCGAAACCCCGGCATATGGTTTAAATACGCCGCTTGGCATGGAAATAATGGCTTCTAATTTATGATTTTCCACAATTTCTTTGCGGATATCTTTATGCGCCTTCGAGCTGCCGAACAATACCCCATCTGGCACGATGCAGGCACAGCGTCCGCCCGTTTTTAAGATGCGCAGGAATAAGGCCAAGAATAAAAGCTCTGTCTTCTTTGTTTTAACGACTCTTAATAAGTCGCTGGAAACGGCTTCGTAATCCAACGAGCCTTTAAACGGCGGATTGGCAAGGACAAGGGTGTATTTGTCCTTATCTTTGTTTTGTTCCGACAAGGAGTCGCGATATTCGATATTCGGATTTTCAATGCCATGGAGCATCATGTTCATCGCGCCAATCCGCAACATCGTACGGTCCATGTCAAAACCGTAAAACATATGATTATTAAAATGCTCTTTTAAACTTTGCACTAAAAATAAGTCACTGCGATGTTTGCGCAAATATTCGCCCGCCGCCACCAAAAACCCCGCCGACCCCGCCGCCGGGTCGACGATGATGTCTTCCGGCGTCGGTTTCATCAGTTCGACCATCATGTGAATGATATGACGCGGGGTGCGGAATTGGCCGTTTGTGCCTGCGGTGGCGATTTTCGATAACAAATACTCGTACAAATCGCCTTTCGTATCGCGGTCTTTCATCGGAATGCGGTCAATGCCGTCGACGATTTTGACGAGCATTTGCGGCGTCGGGATCATGAAAATGGCGTCGCCCATATATTTTGCATAGGCCGATTCCCGATTGCCGTGCAAGTTTTTGATGAACGGAAACACTTCATTGGACACGACATCGTACATATGGGCGGCTTCAAAATGTTTGAATTTGCTCCAGCGCAAGTGTTGCTTATCGGGAGGAAAGATGCGTTCCGATTCAATGCCGAGCAGCGCATCCTCCTGCTCGCGCTGTGTTTCGACTTCATCCAAGCCTTTGATGAACAATAAGTAGGTAAACTGTTCAATGACCGTCAGCGGGTTCGTAATGCCGCCTGTCCAAAACGTTTCCCATATTTTATCGACTTTATGGCGCAATTCGCCTGTGAGCATGGATTCTATGTACCTCCTTGTGATTTCCAATCTCCATTATATACGGTTTTCGGTACAAAAGGGGAAGAAAAATACGTTTTATGCCGGTTGACGCTCAGGAAGACGGAGAATGTCTTTCTTTGTGGAACAAAGAAACTCCCACTGTGCTTTGTTATGAAGAGGGAATCGTTCACCATAACCGTTCGAGGAACACTTGCAAGTGTTGTGGATTCTCAATAGGATGGATCTCATCCATCCCCCAGTTTTGCAGGCGGATGAAATCTTTATCATGTCATTCGTGTCGTCATGGCCGTTTGCCCAATTCGACTGCAAACAACAAGGCCGGAGCCACCGGCCCGTTGTCTTATCTCAACCGAATTTTCGCCACACACTCCACATGCGCCGTGTGCGGAAACATGTCCACTGGCTGGACTTCGATCGTTTCGTAGCCGCCGTCTTCTAGGATGCGCGAGTCGCGGGCGAGCGTCGCCGGGTTGCACGAGACGTAGACGACGCGCGGCGGTTTCATGGCGATGATCGTCTCAAGCAGCGCGGCGTCACAGCCTTTGCGCGGCGGGTCAACGACCAAGCAGTCGGCGCGGATGCCTTCTTGATACCAACGCGGGATGACGTCTTCGGCGGCGCCGACTTCGAAGGTGACGTTTTGGATGCCGTTGAGTTTGGCGTTGCGCTTGGCGTCTTCGATCGCTTCGGGGACGATTTCGACGCCGTAGACGTGTTTCGCTTTACGCGCCAAAAAGAGCGAGATCGTGCCGATGCCGCAGTAGGCGTCGATCACCGTCTCCCGCCCGGTCAACTCCGCGTATTCGAACGCTTTGTCATACAGCACTTTCGTCTGTTCGGGGTTGACTTGGTAAAACGAGCGGGCCGAGATGGCGAATTGAATGCCGCCGATGCGGTCGGTGATGAACTCGCTTCCCCATAACACCCGCGTTTTGGCGCCGAAAATGACGTTCGTCCGCTCGGGGTTGACGTTTTGCACGATCGATTTCACGCCCGGAATGGCGCGGACGATGTCACGGACAATGTCCTGTTCGTGAGGCAGATGGTCCGTGCGGGTGACGAGAACGACCATCACCTCGCCTGTTGCCGCGCCGTAGCGGGCGACAATATGGCGAAGAACGCCCTTGTGCGTAGCTTCGTCGTATGGGGGAATACCATAGCGCTCGGCGATGCGCTTCACGGCCTGGACGACGACATCGTTCGCCTCTTGCTGGATGAGGCAGGCGTCCATATCGATGATTTCATGCGTCCGCTCCTTGTAAAAGCCCGCGACCAAGCCCCCTTCGCGCTCGCCAACGGGCACTTGCGCCTTGTTGCGGTAGCGCCATGGGTTCTTCATCCCGATGACGGGATGGACGGTGACGCCGCCAAGCTTGCCGATGCGGGCGAGCACTTCTTTCACCTGCTTTTCCTTCGCTTTCAGCTGGCCTTCGTAGCTGAGGTGCTGCAGCTGGCAGCCGCCGCATTGGCGATAGACGGGGCACGGCGGCTCAACGCGGTCGGGGCTTGGTTCGTACAGCTCCACGAGGCGGCCGTACCCATACCCTTTTTTCACTTTGATCGCTTTCACCTTCGCCCGCTCGCCGGGAAGCGCGTGTTTCACAAACAACGGAAAGCCGTCGACTTTCGCCACCCCGAGCCCGTCGTGGGTCAAATCCGTGAATGTGACGTCATAATACTCGTTTTTGGCGACTGGTGCTTGCTGCTTCGTCATGTCGTTCTCCTTTCTGCCGTTCCTCTGTATATGTAGCGTGCCCTTTATAGGGGAAAGGCATAAGAAAAGAACAGGCTTATCTTCCTGTTCTCACTTGTTCTGCCTTTTCTTTTGGCATCAATACGTCAATATGGCGGCGCAAATTGACGAACTCCCCTGGAAGCATGCCGCCGAATTCGCCGTCTAAGTTCAGCTGCATCGGCGAGTGCACTTTCACCCGGTTCGCTTTCGTGTAAATGACGTGCGGGTCGTTGATGTGCTCGCCGCGCGCCGCGAGGGTGACAAGGCGGATGAATTCGGCCAAGTTCGTTTTCTTGACGATGATAAAATCGAACAGGCCGTCATTGAGCGACGAATCGGGCGCCAGTTTTTCAAACCCGCCGACCGAGTTCGTGAGCGAAACTAAAAACATCATAATCTCGCCTTCGAACAGTTTGCCGTCATACTCAATTTGCGCTTCGGTCGCCTTGATGGACGGCAACATCTCGATCCCTTTCAAGTAATAGGCGAGCTGGCCAAGCATCGTTTTCAGCTTGCTCGGCACTTCGTAGGTGAGCTCGGTCAGGCGCCCGCCACCCGCGATGTTGATGAAATAGTGCGTTTTGTCTTCGTTCGTCACACAGCCGATGTCAATCGGGACGGGCTCGCCCGTGGCGATCACGTCGCACGCCCCTTCAATCGAACGGGGCACGCCGATGGCGCGGGCGAAATCGTTCGTCGTCCCGACAGGAATGACGCCCAGTGTCGGCCGATACGGCTGATCGGCGATGCCGTTGACGACTTCATTGATCGTTCCGTCGCCCCCTGCGGCGACAACGAGATCAAATTCCCGCAGGACGGCCTGGCGCGCTGCTTCCGTCGCATCCCCCGGCCCTTCGGTGGCGTGGCACGACGTTTCATAGCCCGCCTTTTCCAACCGCACGAGCACATCAGGCAAATGGCGCTTAAACAACTCGCGACCCGATGTCGGGTTATAAATAATTCGAGCTCGTTTCATTATTCTCAACCTACTTCCTTTTTTCCATTCCACCCGTTCCCATCATAACGAAACAACGCTTGATGCGCAACTCCGACGAATGTCGTGAACAAGGCGACGAGAAACAGCGCCCTCGGGTTCAAACGAAGGGCGCTGTGGGAGGATAGGCATCATTCTGTTGTCTTCGCCTGTTGGGACGATGCTGGCGCACCGAGCGGCTGGACATGGGCCGCTCCACCCTGGGCGACGCTCTCGAGCAGCTGCTTCACATCGATGCCCGTCGAAGCTTTTAACGTCTCCTGCAAGCTCGCCATTAAGTTCGTCGCATAGCCCGTGACGCGGTTGGCGCCGCCTCCCGCTCCTGAGCCGGTGTCGACGATCGTCAGCTTCTCGATGTTCGCAAGCGGGCTCGCCACTTGCTTCGCATACTCCGGAAGCATCTTGATGATCATGTCGAGCACCGCAGCCTGGCCGTAGCGCTCGAACGCTTCGGCGATCTTTTGTTTCGCTTCCGCTTCGGCGAGGCCTTTCAGTCGGATGATTTCCGCTTCCGCTTCCCCTTTCGCTTTCTCCGCCTCGGCTTTCGCCAGCCCGTCGAGACGGATGCGCTCCGCTTCCGCTTTCGCCAGCGTTTCGACGCGGTATTTTTGCGCATCGGCTTCGGCGATTTGCTTCGCCTTTTCCGCCGCCGCTTTTTGTTCGATCGCATAGCGCTCGGCATCGGCTTTTTTCTTCACTTCCGAGTCGTATTGGCGCTCGCGGCGCAAAATTTCTTTTTCTTCGAGCTCGATTTGTTTTTGCCGCTCGATGATTTTGATTTGCATTTGTTGGGCCATCACTTCTTGTTTCGCCTTCGCTTCCTCCAAATGATACGCCTGATCGGCGCGCGCTTTGGCGATGTCTTGCTCGCGGCGGAACTCAGCGAGCTTCAACTGGTTGATTTTCTCCGCCTCCGCGATTTCCGTCAGCCGCTCGAGCTCCGCCTTGCGCGCTTCCTTGTCTGCTTCAGCCCGCTTGATGCGCGTCTCTTTTTCCGCCTCGGCCGTGGCGATGTCAGCATCGCGCTTCACTTGGGCGATGCGCGGCTTCCCGAGCGCATCAAGGTAACCGTTTTTGTCGCGCACGTCTTTGATCGTGAACGAGACGATGACAAGCCCCATTTTCGCCAAATCTTGCGAGGCGACACGCTGCACTTCTTGCGAAAACTTGTCGCGGTTTTTATAAATTTCTTCAACCGTCATCGACCCGAGAATGGAGCGAAGATGGCCTTCAAGCACTTCACGCGCTTCGTTTTCCATATCTTGGCGTGTTTTCCCTAAAAACTGCTCGGCCGCGGTCGCGATTTCGCCGATTGAGCTGCCGACTTTAATAATGGCCACCCCGTCCGCCATCACGGGCACGCCTTGTTCGGTGTACACCTCGGGCGTTTGCACGTCAAGCTTGATCGACAATAGGCTCAGCGGCTCAGCCTGTTGGAAAATCGGCACGACGAACGTGCCGCCGCCGCGGACGATTTTGATTTTGTTTCCCGATTCATCGACATGAACGTTTTTGCTTCCTAAGTAGCTGCCCGTCACAATGAGCGCCTCGTCCGGCCCGACGGTGCGGTAGCGGGCGATAAAAATGGCAATAAGTCCGACAAGAAGCAAGACGACGACACCAATGACCATCAACCATGGCGCAACCATGACAAGTCCCCTTTCTTTGTTTTAGATGGAAAGGTGATACGGATCGTGCCTCGCCACCACAGCGACGCCGTTTTCCATTTGTACGATGATGACCTCTTCCCCTGACGGAATGGCCTCATTATTTGCGCTTTTCGCCGCTTTGGCCACCGCGCCGCTTTTACGGGAGATGAGAATTTCGCCCAACCCGTCAGGCGGCACCGAGACGATCACTTTAGCAAGCGCCCCCTCCAAATCGGCGTCCGTATACCCAAGTGACGCCTCAGCCGAACGGAGCGGCAAAAAAACGAAAAAGTGCAACAGCAACACAGCAACAAGCGCCACGCCGATGGCAAGCCACAGAACCAAGCTCGATGCCCAGTCTGTGTACCATTCCGCCAGCAATCCGACCGCGCTGCCAACAATGAAAAACGATAAAACTAACTGCGGACTGAACAGCGGATGATCAGCCACATCGAACAAACCGTCAAGCACATCGCTGAAGAAAAAATACAAAACCGTCAACAACGCACTGACGACAAGCACCCATCCGTACACAACTTCAGGCGAATGGCTGAACAACTCCCCTCCCTCCTTTCCCCTTTGCTTATACATACGGCGAGGGCAGCCGTTGGTTTCATCATTTTTCCAATGTCATCCACCGTTTCGTTTCCGTTTTTGACCGTTCTCGATTTCCGTTTTTTGACGGTGGAATTGTCCAAACTCCCATGGCGCACATACATCCGCCATGACAACCCGGTCGCCGCCGCCCTGTTAAGCAAAATGGGGTATAATGAAGAGGAGAAGGTGGAAGTGAAAAAGGAATTTTTGCGCATGCTCACCCGCCTCGAGCTCGATGAGGCGAGACAGCGTCTGTTGTTCGGCTTTTTCGAAACGTATTTGCGGTTATCGGAGGAAGAAGAAGTCCGACTGCGAGATGAGGTGAAGACCATGGAGGAAAAGGAGGCTGCCAAAGTCATGGAACTCATCGTTTCATACGAGAAGAAAGGCATGGAGAAAGGAATAGAAAAAGGAATAGAGAAAGGAATGGAGAAAGGAATGGAGAAAGCAAAGTTGGATGTTGCGAAACGAATGTTGGCAAAAGGATTTGATGCTGACACGATCCATGAACTGACCGGACTGCCGCTAGAAACGATTGAACAATTGAAGCCATGAGAAGGCAAACCCCTTCTCCCTGAATCATTCGAATGGCCGCCCCCACTCCTTCGAACTTTGAAACATCTTCAGGGAGAAGGCCTTTTCATCGTTCTTCGCTTTATTCCTCTGAAATCCCCAGCCGCTCCAATTCCCGCCAAAGCTGCCCCGTAAGCATGAGCCTGTACATGCGAAAATCGGCCCGAAGCGACCCAAACGGATGGCCGAAGGTGGCGGGGTTGTTTCCTTCGATGAAAAAGTGGCTGAACCAGGCAAGCGCATAGGCGGCGATTGGCGCGCCGAGCAACCACCACGCATTCCTCGTCGCGATCGCGATGATCACAAACAAAAACACGAAGCTCGTTCCGACAAAATGCCAACGCCTTGTCGCTCGTTTCCGGTGCTGGGTCAAATAAAAGGGCCAAAACTCTTCATAATCACGGAATTCCATCTCCCTTTCCCCCTTCGACGGATGCGGCGCGCCGCCACGCCAGCGATGAACGTGGCGATGCCGACAGCCCAGTATCCAATCAACATCCATAACGGCATGCTCGGACCTATCGTTATCCCCTACTCCTATTGTATTTCATCCATCACCTGAAATGTCTGCAAGTTGTGCTTTTGCTTCGGCAAGGTAAACTTGGCGGCAAGTTGGCCTGTACGAAGATGGAAAATGTTCATTTCTCCAGCATGGTCCGCCTTGTTCCCCTCCTGCGGCTCAAACAATGCATACACATAGTCGCCGTAAAACCGCGCTTCCCAGTATACCGACGGCAGCTCATGCTTCTCCATCACCTTAAACTGATCATTCAGCGCAAGCCATCCTGACTTTCCCCTTTGGACATAGCTCACCCACAGCGTGTCTCCCTTCACGTAAAGCTGATCGAACTGCGTCTCTTCTTGCCCCATGCCCCAATAGGCCACTCGCCATGAATGCGGATCCACGATGGTGAGGCGAGGTTTCGTGGCGATGACAAGGCGGCCGTGAAAGACCGCCATGGAGCGCGCGAAGGACGTAGGCAACGAAATTTCCTTCACTACGGAACCGCGCTGATCCAACACATACAATACACCGTGCTCCTGTTCCATCACATCAGCAAACACATAGAAATGCGGCCCTGCGCGCAAAACTTGAAGAATGTAAGGAGGGAACCGCTTCGAAAATAGCAATTTTCCCCCTTTCCGGACTTCTAGTTTATGGGTGTTGACATCTTGATTCAGTGAACGAATCTCCCACTCCCCCTCCATCGAGGCAAACGAAAGAGGGCTGGAGACCGCTTCTTGATCGACCAATGTCCATGTGTCTCGATTCAGTCGATAGACATGCCGTCCCGTATAATCTGACCACAACAACAGTTCCTTTGTTGAGGAAGCGGGCGAAAGGCGAGATATTCCAACCGCTTTCAGCGTCACCACTTTGCGCACACGATGTTCGTCCGTCTCCACGATATACGACTCTCGCGCCAATGGGTGAGAATACAAAAAGAAAATGCGCGCTGACGGATCTTTCGACAAGTGAGCTTTGGACGGTTCATACGTCCGCACCGAGGAGACGATGGAATCGCCAACGTTCTGCCCCCAATACACGATGGCAGGCGCGGTTGCCGCCAGCACCACCCATATCCATCTCTGCCGCTTCCACCAAACTTGTCCTTCCTTTTGACCTCCTATGCGCTGGACAAGCCATGCCCAGTACCAGACGATGTAAAGAAACAACGCAAGCGACAGCCACGCCCACCATTGTCCTTCGATGAGGGATTGCTGCCAGTAGGCGAACGGATCGACACCGACCCTGGCGATCGTGTGAAAATTGTTAAGAAAAAAGAGCGGCACTGCGAGCACCGCAGCGAGCGAATACAAGCGGCGAACCGTTCCTTTCACCAGCATCATCACACCGGCGAGCAACGTCGCGGTGCACATGAGGTAGTACAACATTGACATCCATAGCGGTGCACTTGGGCCCATTTCAAATCCCCTTTTAAATGCTCAAAACATGGTGAAAACATCGCTAGTTTAATACATAGTATGCAGACATAGAGAAAGCAACGAGAAAGAAAATCGCCGCAATAGTGATTCTCCATTTCCTGCTTTTATTTTTGGACATCTTATCTAGGGTAATAAACACTCCAATGCCAGCAACAACAATGAAAAAGTGAGACCATTCGGAGGGATAAGTAAAAATAGCCATGATCGATAATACAACAATCATGATGACATTCCACAATGCCCCTCTTTGCCTGAATGATAACGGCACTGGCACCATCTCCTTGAAAAAAATTTGCCTTTATATAGAGGCAAGAGCACAGCCTATCGCATATCCCCCTAAGCATCCTAGACAAGCACCACACGCATAAGGACTGGCAAACAAACAACCTCCGCAAGCGGATTCACACGCAAACTTCGCCCAAGAAGGGAATGTCTTCCAGTTGTTTTTGATACACTCTTGCACTCGATCCCAATATCCAGCCTTAACCTCATTTGATTGAATCAAATGATTTTCTTCGTAAAATTCAACATTTGTAACCATTCCATCAGCCATGTTAATGGTTGCTGTTACGATTTTAACATCATCCAAAGTTTTGATCGTATATAACATAAACTTATCATTGATTTTTTTCAGTTCAATATAGGTGGGATCTGTCAATTGATCCTGTTTTCCATCTACACCTACGACTAAATATGCCTTTTGATCATTATACTTTGGATTATCTTTAGATGGAATCATAACAACAGAAATTCCATTCTGATAATCCCCTGAATCCGTGACAAAACATCTTTACAATGGTCGCAAACCGTTGATACGATAAGGGAAAACGACGTTGACGATTCTTCATCAAGTAGGTGATATGATGAAAGATTTCCCGATTCGGTTTGTATTGACAGATGAAGCGATTACCCCAAGTGCTGGGCTTGCTCTCGTTGGCTACTTACTGCACCAAACGAAACTGGATAAACGGGTAAACGCACTTCGGCTTCCAACGGTTCGTCGAGAAGTGCACATTTCCCATAGCGATGTCATTCGCTCGATGATTGGCTTGCTTGCCACAGGAAAAACGGATTTCGATCATATCGAAGCGTATCGTCAGGACGATATCTTTTCGGCATCGATGGGGATTCAGCACGTGCCTTCCTCTCCAACCTTGCGACAACGACTCGATCAGCTCGCTTGTCTTCCGATGACCGAAACGATTCTTTGGGAGGAGTCCATACGTCTGTTGATTCAACGACATGCCACTTTGTCCCCTTGTTGGACCAAAGGAAAGACGACATGGCTTCCCCTTGATATAGATGGTTCCCCATTTGACAACTCCGATACGAAAAAAGAAGGAGTCAGTCGAACGTATAAAGGATTTGACGGTTTTACACCGTTGTTTGCGTATGCAGGGAAGGAAGGGTATCTCGTTCATGCCGAGTTGCGTCCAGGGAAACAACATGTGCAAGACAACATGCCCTCGTTTTTAGTCACCGCTATCCGTCGAGCTCGTCAACTGACTTCATCTCGTCTGCTTGTTCGCATGGATGCAGGAAACGATGCAGAAGCGAATGTGCACGTATGCCTAAAGGAAGACGTGGACTTTGTCATCAAGCGAAACTTACGCCGAGAATCGAAAGCGCTTTGGTTCCAGATCGCTTCGCAAAAGGGCAGACGCGTCGATGATGGACAAAGCGAAGGAGTACAAACCTATGAGCTATGCCTTCCACAGAAGGCAGCGATCGATGGAAACACGTATACGTACGTTCAAGTCACCCAAGTGACGGAACGGACGATGGAACGCAATGGACAGCTGATGCTCGTTCCTGATTATGAAGTGGAAAGCTATTGGGTGCGGCTCAAAGGATACGAGCATGTTCGAATGAGCGATGTGCTCGCGTTGTATCATGACCATGCGACATGCGAACAGTTTCATAGCGAACTGAAGAGCGACTTAGATTTAGAGCGGCTTCCATCTGGGAAGATGAAAACGAATGCGCTCGTGTTGGTCATGGGAGCCTTCGTTTACAATCTTCTTCGTCTGATTGGACAAGATCTATTAAGCGATCCGAGACATCCGTTGCACCACAAAGTGAAACGCCGTCGCATCAAGACGATTATTCAGACGGTGATCACGATGGCAGGTCGACTCGTCCGCCGATCACGACAGATCTGGATGAAACTGACGCGAAGGAGTGGGTACAGTATACTCCTACTGAATGTGTATCAAAAATGGAAAGAGGCAAGATAACAAACAGATGTTCGGGTACTCATATCCATCACTCCCCCCTGTACTTTTTTTGTCTCTTTTTTGGTTTGTATCTCCATAAAAGAGGATTTATCTCGTTTTCAAACATGAAAGTGGTGCAGGGAATCATCAAAAAAAGGGATGTATGGATCATATATCCATAGAACTAACACCAAAATCAAAGTTGATTTCCAACCATCACGGATTCAGGGACGAATTAATCATATCATAGTTTGTAATTTATTTTCTACTTTTTTTTGGTTCATCACCAAAAGTTGTACTTGCACCTGTCATGAAAGTATGTTAGCTGTTTCTAGCCGAACCCGCAATGCAAAACGCTGGATATTTCTGTAT
Source organism: Geobacillus sp. (assembly GCF_017515625.1). Lineage (NCBI taxonomy): Bacteria > Bacillati > Bacillota > Bacilli > Caryophanales > Anoxybacillaceae > Geobacillus > Geobacillus sp. The sequence continues at coordinate 40 of NZ_JAFWFM010000015.1, read as the reverse complement.
CCGTATCCCCGACGTTTCATCAGCTTGATCTTGTTATTTG
>NZ_JAFWFM010000150.1:0-9701 GCF_017515625.1 Geobacillus sp. | reverse complement strand
TCAATCAAATCGTGGAGCGCTTTGTACACTTCGGAATGGTTCGGCTGGTAGCCGAACGGTTTAAACTCTTGGCGCAGCACATCAAGCAGCTTCAGTCCATACAACCGTTCTTGTTCCGTTAACGTGATTAAATACAGTTTTAAAAACGCACGTTGTTTTAACAGAAAACCGCTGGGCGTCCGTTTTTCTCCCATAGGCTTTTTCCCTCCTTCCCTACGGATGAAATTTCGCTCTTTGGGCGGCCAAATCCTGCTTATCTTCATTATACCATGCGGGAAAGGAAAAATCCTCTCCCGCTTGGGTTCAATAAAACACGATCGTTTTGTTTCCGTGGATGATGACCCGGTCTTCCAAATGCCATTTGAGCGCCCGGGCGAGCACGGTTTTTTCGATCAGGCGGCCGATCCGCTTTAAATCGTCGGGATGGTGGCGGTGGTCCACGCGGGCGACGTCTTGCTCGATGATCGGCCCTTCATCCAAATCGTCGGTGACGTAGTGCGATGTGGCGCCGATCAATTTGACGCCGCGCTCATACGCCCGCTCATACGGACGCGCACCAATAAAGGCGGGCAAAAATGAGTGGTGGATGTTGATGATCCGTCCCGGGAATTCAGCGACAAACGCCGGCGACAAAATTTGCATGTAGCGGGCAAGCACGATCGTGTCGATCTGATAGTCGCGAAGCAGACGGATTTGTTCGGCTTCGGCGTCCGCTTTCGTTTCTTTCGTCACCGGAATATGCACATAAGGGATGCCAAATGACTCGACCGTCTCGCGCAAGTCGGGGTGGTTGCTGATGACAAGGGCGATGTCGGCGATCAGCTCTCCCGCCTGCCATTGCCAAAGAAGTTCAAGCAGACAATGCTCAGCTTTGGAGACAAAAATCGCGATTCGCCGAATGTCGTTGTGCAGCCGAAGCTGCCAACGCATCTGAAATTCAGCGGCGATCGGGGCAAAGGCCGCTTCGATCTGGTCTTTTCGTTCCGTGATGTTCGGGCAGTCAAACTCCAAACGGAGGAAGAACGTACCCCCTTTCGGATCGGTCGAGTATTGGCTCGATTCGACGATATTGGCGCCTTGCTTATACAAGAAGGACGTGACCGCGGCGACAATACCTGGACGATCCGGACAGGAAATGAGCAGGCGGGCGCGATCTTCATAGCCTTGCAAAAATGATTGCAAGCGATGTTGGCGAAATGTCGTCATGTTGTTCTCTCCCTTTTCTTTCCGTCGTTTGGTTTTCATCATACAAAAAAATCATCCGCTTGCCAACTGCACAGTCCATCTTTTTTGCAAGAAAAGCCGCCTTTGCCCCTGCGGCGGAAGGGGCGATATTCAAAAGAACATCTCCCCTCGAGTAAAATGGCAGATCAAAGGGTGTCTCGTTATGTAGGAGACACCCTTTGGTCTGCCCGTGATCAGTCTTTCGTCAAATCGCCGGCCGGGCCGAAAAATTCGTAATGGATGCGTTCTTCCGGCACGCCCCACTCTGCTAAGGCGCGGTAGACCGTTTTCATAAATGGAACTGGGCCGCAGAAATAAAAGTCAGCGTCGCGAGTCGGAATTACCGTTTTCATCCAAGCAAGGTCGATCCGTCCTTCTTTGCCGAAATGCGGATGACGGCGGTCGTCTTCAGACGGCGATTCGTAACAGAGATGGTAGGCAAACGACGGGCGTTTGGCCAATGCCCGCAACTCTTCGTCAAAGGCTTGCACGCGGCCGTTTAGGGCAGCTTGAAGAAACGTCACCGGACGATTCGGCTGACGGATGGCCAATGTATTCGCCATGCTTAAAAGCGGAGTGACCCCAACGCCGCCGCTGATCAGCACAACCGGCGTTTCGTGTGTCAAGTCGAGCGTAAAGTCGCCGGCTGGAGCGCTTAACTCGACGACATCGCCTTCGTGAATGTGGTCATGCAAATAGTTCGACACGATGCCGGCTGGTTTTTCCGCTGTTGCTGCTTCCCGTTTGACACTGATGCGGTAATACCCTTTGCCAGGGGCGTCCGATAAGCTGTATTGGCGAATGTGCGTATACGTTTCACCAGGGATGTCCAGTTTTACGCTCACGTATTGACCTGGTAAATAGTCGCTGATGGCGTCGCCGTCTTCCGGCTCGAAATAAAACGACGTGATGACGTCGCTTTCCTTCACCTTTTTTGTGACGACAAAGCGGCGGAAACCGCGCCAGCCGCCGTGCTTGGCCGCAGCTTCATCGTAGAGCTCCTTCTCGACTTGAATGAAAACAGCGGCAATGGCTTCATACGCTGCCGCCCAAGCCGTTATCACGTCATCAGTGGCAGCGTCGCCGAGCACGTCTTTGATCGCTAGCAGCAAGTGCCTTCCGACAATCGGGTATTGTTCCGGTTTAATGCCTAAACTCCGGTGTTTATGGCCGATTTGCCGCACGACCGGCAAAATGGCGTCCAATTGATCGATATAGCGCGCTGCCGCGTACACGGCTGCCGCCAAGGCGCGTTGCTGCCGCCCTTGTTTTTGGTTGGCATGGTTGAAAATATTCAACAATTCTGGATGGTTCGAAAACATCAATTGGTAAAACCGTTTGGTAATCTGTTCGCCGTGCTGCTCCAACATCGGTACGGTCGATTTGACGATTTCAATCGTTTTTGGGTGCAAAGCCGTTGTCTTAGCCATGTTTCATCTCCTCTCATAAAACATGTATTTTAAATACATGTTTTATTCAATCATACGCATAGTGAAAAAGCAACATTTCAAATACATCTTTAATAAATTGTTCACAATTCCCTCGCACAGACAGGTGTGATACAATGGAAGCAACCATCTTGTCTAAAGGTTGTGGATGACCATGCAGCTGACGAACTATACAGAATATGCGTTGCGTGTGCTGCTGTTTTTAGGAACGCTCGATGAAGGCGAAAAAACAAATATCAAAGAAATTTCCACTGCGTTTTCCCTCTCTGAGCATCATTTAAGCAAAATCGTCCATGAGCTCGGCAAGCTTGGCTACATCGAAACGATCCGCGGACGCAACGGCGGGATTCGCCTGGCGAAACGGCCGGAGGAGATTGTCATCGGTGCGGTCGTTCGCGAGACGGAAGACAATTTGTCGCTTGTGGAGTGCTTCGCCGCTCACGGTAATGAATGCGTGCTGACGCCTTCATGCCGGCTCCGTTTTGCGCTTCGCGAGGCGTTAGAAGCGTTTTTGCGTGTGCTCGATGCGTATACGCTCGCTGATTTGCTTGAAAACCGTACGTCGCTTCGTGCTTTGCTTGGAAAGCGGCGCGATCGATAGACACTCTCCGGCCGGGTGCCGGGGAGTGTTATTTTTTGCCGAACAGGCACACTATAAGCAAGCATCGCCGCATGAAGGGAGACGGAACGATGGAATCATACGATGTCGTGGTCGTCGCCCGCCGTCTCAGTTTATGATGGAAACGAAAGGAGGAGGAAAAGATGCGAAAACGATGGATGATGCCGCTTGCCGCCATTTGCGCGTTAGCGGTCAGCCTTTGTGCCGGCTGCGGCGGCCAAGACGAGGAGCGGCCGGAAAAACGCAACCAGTCGTCGAACATGGGCGGCGGGATGAACACGTCCGGCACCGGCCGATCACATCCCCTTTGTTTGCCACAAGACGAAGAATATATTAAGATTAGAAAGGTGTGAAAACATCTGCATGACTAAAGGAGGTCACAATGAAACACGAAGGAAGCGCTTTACCCCCTTACTTGCATATGGACAACGGAGAGCTTTGGCTCACCGAAGATGACCGCGACAATTTGAAAATTAGCTACCGGATCAAAGAGGTGATCTTTGCCGAGCCATCCGAGTATCAGCATGTCATGATTTTGGATTCGTATGATTTTGGCCGCATGCTCGTACTGGACGGCGTCGTGCAAACGACCTCGATTGACGGCCATATTTATAATGAGATGATTTCGCACGTGCCGCTTCAGTTTCATCCGGAAGCCAAACGGGCGCTGATCATCGGCGGGGGAGACTGCGGGGCAGCCAGAGAAACGGCTAAGTATGCCCGCCTCGAGGCGATCGAGATGGTGGAAATTGATGAGAAGGTCGTCCGGGCGTGCAAAGAACATTTGCCGGCCGTCTCCGGCAATTTGTCCGACCCGCGCGTCCACTTCATTTATGGCGACGGTGTCGCCTTTGTGCGCGGAAAGGAACGCGAGTACGACGTCATCATGATCGACTCCTCCGACCCGGTCGGCCCGGCTGAGGCGCTGTTTTCACCGGAGTTTTATGCCAACGTGCACCGGGCATTAAAAGAGGACGGGCTCATGGTGTGCCAAAGCCAGTCGCCCATTTTCCATCTCGATATTTTGAAGCGGACATACCGCAACATTCGCGAATTGTTCCCGCATGTGCTCGTGTACACGGCGGTTGTGCCGACGTACCCGGGCGGATTGTGGAGCTTTACAATCGGCTCGAAACGGCCGCTTGAGCTGCCGAAGCAAACAGCGATTCCCGAAGATACAAAATACGTCAATGACGCTGTATTCCGCCAATGCTTCGCGTTGCCTTCCTTTTTGCGCGCTGCGCTGGAGGCAGAGAACGAAAACACGGGAAAATGACCGTTAAAAAACCGCTGTCCCTCGCATTTAGGGACAGCGGTTTCGATTTGTCTGGAAAACACACGTTGAATGTTCTTGAGTCAACCTGCATTGGTTGGCTGCTTAGGCGTCAGCTTTTGCGCGCGTTCGACTGCCGGCAAGCGCCCGCTTGGCGAGCCACGCGATCGTCAAGTCGTCAGCCGGCGGGTTATGGAGTCCGGCGCGCACGTCGCGGTAATAGCGCCCAAGCGGACTATCAGCATACAAACTTTGTCCCACGACGATGCGCATCGCCCAATCGACAACCTCGAGCGCGGTATTCGTCGCAATGAACTTGGCGGTTGCCAGTTCCTCTTTCATTTCATGACGTTTGTCAGGGTATCGATCCCATAAATCGGCGATGCTATACAGAAAATGACGGGCGTGAACGAGGCGCCACTCCATCTCGGCGATTTTCCGCTGCACCTCCGGCGTCGAGGCGATCGGCTGCGACAACGTGTTCGGTTGGTACGTTTGGGCAAAGCGGAGCGCCTCATTGCGGGCGGCGATGGCGATCCCTAAGTAGCATGCCGGAACATGCAAAAGCCATCCTTGTGCCGGTGCTGCACCGACCGGTTTCTCCAGCATCTCCACGAGCGCTTCCGGTTCAACCTCGACGCCATCAAGGATGAGGTCATCGCTGCGCGTCGCCTTCATGCCGAGCGTGTGCCATGTCGGCTCAATGCGAAGCCCCGAGGTTTTCATCGGGACAAGAAATTCGCCGACCTCGCCGCTGCTGTCAATCGTGGCGGAAATTAGCACGTAATCGAGTGCCGGCGCCAATGACGCAAACGCTTTTCGCCCATGAAGCACCCAGCGGCCGTTGCGGAAACAAGCGGTTGTTGTTGGTTTTCCCCCGCGCGCCGGGCTGCCGGTTGCCCGTTCAGAATGGGCGCTGTTTATCAACACATGGCGTTCCGTGATCTCGCTGGCCAGGCGGATGAGCACCGCTTCCGGCCAGCGGCGCAGCAAATACAGGCGCATGACAATGCTTAAATGCCAACCGAGTGACAAGGCGGTGGCGCCGTCGCCTTGGGCCAGCGTCTCTTGCACGAGCACGAGCTCGTACAGCGAGGCCCCGCCGCCTCCGTATTCGGCCGGGACGGTCAACGACAGAAATCCGGCTTCTTTTAACAGAGCGAAGTTGGCAAACGGAAACTCGGCCCGCTCATCATAATGCGCCGCGCGGGCGGCAAACTGTTCGGCGAGGCGCCATGCCCGGCGGTGAAGCTCTTCTTCCCGTTCGGTCCGCACAAGCAGATGGTACAATTCGTTCATCGTTCTCCCCTTCTTTTTTCCAGGATGCCTCTATTGTACCGGTTTTGCATTGATGAGGAAATGAAAATGCATTACAACAGAAAGAAATGGCGGACATATCGGTCATCGTGGCGATGGACAAACTCGTTTTTCGCCGCATCGTATACATACTCCTCTTGCCAGCGGGCGCCATGGCGGGCGATTTGGCGGACGGCATGAAGGATCGTATACACTTCTTCATTCGTCATCGTCGGATGAAGCGACACGCGCACCCAGCCCGGTTTTGCCAACAAGTTGCCGCTTTTGACTTCGTTGAGCAAGGCGGCGGACTGCTCTTGATCGATGCCAAGCAAATAATGGCCGTACGGCCCGGCGCATGAACAACCGCCGCGCGCTTGAATGCCGAAGCGATCATTCAGCAGTTTGACAACAAGGTTGTAATGCAATCCATCTATGACAAATGAGATGATGCCAAGACGGTCGTCCCGATGTCCTTCAAGCACGCGGACGCCGGGAATGTCTTTTAACGCCGGTAATAGGAGCGATACGAGCTCCTGTTCGCGGGCGCGCATTCGTTTTATGTTCATTTGCTCTTTCAGCTGGATGGCGAGCGCTGCTTTGATCGTTTGCCAAAACGGCGGCGTTCCCCCGTCTTCCCGCTCTTCGATTGCCTCTACGTATTCGTAATGCCCCCACGGGTCGGTCCAATACACCGTTCCGCCTCCTGGATGGTCAGGCGCCTTTTGGTCATACAGCCGGCTGTCAAAGAGAAGCACTCCTGCGCTTCCCGGTCCGCCAAGAAATTTGTGCGGCGAAAAATAAATGGCATCTAGCTGTTCCATCGGGTCATCCGGGTGCATATCGATGCGCACATACGGAGCGGAAGCGGCAAAGTCGACGAAGCAAAGCCCGCCATATTCATGCATCAGTTTCGCCAAGGCATGATACGGCGTTTCGATCCCAGTTACGTTCGAGCAGGCGGTGAATGCGCCGATCTTTTGCGGCCGATCGCGGTAGCGCTCCAGCAGCTCGCGCAAATGGTCAAGATCGACATCCCCGTTTTGGGTCGGCCGAATCGTCACGACTTCAGCGATCGTTTCCACCCATGGCAATAAATTTGAATGGTGCTCCATATGGGTGACAAAAACGACTGGCCGCTCCTCATCATGAAGGGACAAGCGGCGCTTCCACCGCTCCGGTACGCGCAAGCCAAGCAGACGCTGCAGCTTGTTGACGGCGCTTGTGGTCCCGGCGCCTTGCATGATCAAAACATCGCTTTTTTTGGCATGGACGTGTTGTTTGATGAGTTCTTTCGCATAGCGATACGCAAGCGTCATTTTCGTCCCGGTCACGTTCGACTCAGTATGGGTGTTGCCGACGAACGGGCCGAGTTCACGGGCCATTTTCTCCTCAATCGGGCGATACAGCCGTCCGCTTGCCGTCCAGTCGGCGTAAAGAAGCCGCTGCTCGCCAAACGGGGTGGAAAACGGATGAAAGCGGCCGATCGTTCCATCGCGAAACGGCTGAAAATACGTCTCAAGCTCTCCTCGGCATGTATACACCGCATTGCCGATCACAGCGTGAATGGCCATGTTGATTCCCCCTTTCCGCCATTTCGTCTATTTACAAAGTATGTTGCCTTCGGTGGTTCGGTCCAAAAAAACGTGGGAAAGTTGAAAATGAAAAATCCGCCGTACAGGCGGATGATATTCCACTCCCTTTTTTACTCCTTTTTTTGCACGATAACGGCGAAATCGTTTCCCCCACGGACGGCGCAAGGTATTCGGCAAGCATGGTCTGCAAGTCATCGGGCAATGGTTCGCTCGTTTGAGTTTGGAAATTAAAATGGACGACCGCTGCCTCTCCGATGGCGATCAGTCTTCCTGTTTCCTCTTCCATGATGCGATGGATGCATTGAAAGCTTTTGTTGCCAATGCGGGAGACATTCGTTTCCACCCGCAACCGCCGCCCGAAAAACGCTTGGCGAATAAAGTCGCACTTCGTAGACGCCAAAATAAAGTGCCATTCGTCCGTTCGTCCGCCGTAGCTCAGCTCATCGAACAAACGGGTGCGCGCTTCTTCCAAATAAATAAAATAGCTGATGTTGCTTAAATGTCCGAGCGCGTCTGTTTCACAAAAACGCGGATTGACCGTAATCGTGTGCGGTTTTCATTCGTGTTCCCTCTCCCCTTTTTGACGGCAGACACAGCAGTGTGTCTACCAACTAGTCAGTATGTTGTTTTTTATCATAGCTTGATTCGCTTATGGATGCGACTGTTTTGTTTTTGATATTTGATGATTTAGAACATAGTTTAGATAGAGGTGAGGAGCAGGGAGAGCGAAGCGTTCGCTTCTCCTCACCCGGCCCAAAGCGGAAGCAGCACGTACCCGGCAAGCGACAGCCCGGCGCCAATCAAGGAAATGCGCAGTTTGTATTTCGCATAGTTCATCAAGTCCATATCCATGATGGCGGCTGTCGTGATGGTCGTATCGCCAAGCGGCGAGGCAAACGCGCCGAACGTTCCGCTCGCAAACACCGCGCCGACCGTCATCTCAAGCGGCGCTCCAGTCGCGTGCGCGAGCGTGACGCCAAGCGGCATGAAAATGCCCCATGTCCCCCACGAGGACCCAATAAAATACGCCAAAAACGATCCGGCCAAAAACACTGCCGCGGGCACAAACGTCCCGGGAAGCCATGTCCCAAACGTCGAAGTCACGTAAGCGGTAAAGCCGAGCTCCCCCGCCACCGCGGAGACGGCCCAAACAAGAACGAGCATGCCGATCGGCGCCATCAACTCGTTGCCCCCCGCGAAAAAGTGGTAAATCAACTCCGACAGCGACTGCCTGCGCCATACATAAAACCCCATCGAGAGAAGAAGGGTCACAAACAGCGCCAACAGCATCGCCCATGTTGCATCCGCTTGCGAAAACGCTTCTAGCCAGCCGTGCGCCCCGCGCCGCCGACCATCATAGGCAAAAAAAGCGAACGTTAGCCCGAGCAGCAACGCCAGCGGGACAAAAAGGTGAAGCGGCTCTCCTGTAACAAGGGACAATTCTTTGCGCAGCCCGAGGCCGTGCAGTTCGTTTGTTTTCTCCTCTCCTTTTTTCGCCCGCGGCTTGCCGATGCGGATGTTCAGCATCGTCGTCAGCAGCCCGATTATCAGCGCGATAATGGCAAACAGATTGTACGGCAAGCTGCGCAAAAAAACGCCATACGCCGGTTCATGAATATCGTTTTGCGCCAGCGCCGCCGCTACAACAGACGTCATAAAGCCGACAAACGCCGTTGCCGCCGGCAGAAGCACGATGATCGGTTCAGTGGACACATCGATGATGTACGCCATCCGGCGCCGGTCGATGCGAAACTGGCGAAGCACCGCCTTCATCACCGGACCGAGGAGCATAATGCGGAACATCGGCATAAAAAACGTCACCGGCACCGTCAACCAAACGAACAACAAAAGCCTGCGCTTCGTGCGGATGCGCCCAGAAAGCTTCTCGACAAACCCTTTGATCCCACCGGTGATTTGCATCATGCCAATAAGCGAGCCGAACAAGTACAAAAACGCCGCCACCTTCATCTGTTCAACATCGCTGAGCGAATGAACAATGGCGGACAGCGCCCGCTCGATGCCGCCAACAAGCGACCGCTCAAGGCAAAACGCCCCGACAAGCAGCCCGGCTATAAGACCGGGCAAAATTTCTTTCAGCCAAATGGCGAGCGGAATGATCAAAAGAAAAGGCAATAGCGACCACCATGTTCCTTCCACACCGGCATCCCCCTTTGCGATCTTGCTGTTAACAAGGATAGCCATAATGCTGTTCGTTTATGATTTTGTTGATTATTTAGAACATAGTT
>NZ_JAFWFM010000149.1:0-6955 GCF_017515625.1 Geobacillus sp. | reverse complement strand
TTGATAGATCAACATTTCTAGAGGGAGGAGAGTGATGCTCAGCATGAATCGACGATTATGGATCACTGCGGCTATGAGTCTGAGCCTTTTTTTGCTTGTTTGGACAGGCGTGGCCGCTGGATGGACGGAGAGAATGGATGAAGAGGGGCTGCGTCTGTTTGATTATTGGAATTGGCTTGACCCGTTTACGTTTCTTGGCAATGGAAAGACGATTGGCACCATCAGCATTATGCTTGTCATTGGTTTATGGTTTTTTCGCCGCGACGTCTACGGAATGGTGTTGGTTGTGGCCGCTGTTGGCGGGGGATATGGCATCAATGAGTGGCTAAAACATATCATTGGACGGCCTCGACCTCCTCATGCTGAAATCGGTGGATTTAGTTTTCCAAGCGGCCACGCGATGATCGGGACGATTTACTTGTTGATTTTGGCGTACTTTTTGGCGCAAACGCGCACGAAGCGAGGCGAGCGGACCGCGATTTACGGCGTTTTTGGAGCGCTTGCCCTGTTGACTGGCTTAAGCAGGTTAAGTCTGCAAGTGCATTATCCATCTGATGTGCTTGGTGGGTTTTTGCTCGGGGTTGCCTATGTATCAGCCTGCCTGGCTCTTTACCGTAGGTTCACTCGCTGAAGCGGATTTTAGAACATGGACAAAAAACGATTTTTGTTTTGATTTCGCGCGGTGAAAAGCAAATTTTGCGGCTTTGTGTTGAGCTTTGCCGTTGTCGAAATTAGGGAGAAAATCTCTTTTTCTATACTATCGCGTTGACCGAGACAATGATACAATGGGGAAAAGGAGGTGAAACGATGAGCCAAGCCGAACTCGTGCAAATGATGGCCGAACTGCTTGACCAAAAGCTCAATCCCATCCACGTGCGGCTCGATCGGATTGAAGGAAATGTCCGAGCGCTTCAAGAAGGGCAGGCGCGCTTGGAAGGCGAAGTGCAGGCACTCAAAGAAGGGCAGGTGCGCCTCGAAGGCGAAGTGCAAGCACTCAAGGAAGGGCAAGCGCGCCTTGAAGGCGAGGTGCAAGTGCTCAAGGAAGGCCAGGCGCGTTTGGTAGATGAAGTGCAGTTGTTACAGGAGGGACAAGCCCGCTTGGACCAACGGCTTCACCGGGTTGAGGAAGATGTGCGCACATTAAAGGTGGATATGAACGCGGTCAAAGGCGATGTGCAAACATTGAAAGAAGGACAGCAACGGCTTGAAGGGAAAGTTGAACGGGTCGAAGAAAAAGTTGACAACCTCACACTAGAAATGCGGAGCCACTTTCGCTATATCGAGAACATGCTCCATAAGCATCAGGCCGCTCTTGACATGGCTTCGCGGCAGTTCTCTTCGCAACAGTCATCGATCAACTATTTGATCAAAAAAGTGGCAGAGCATGATATGGACATTTTCCACTTAAAAAATGATCTCCAACCATAGTGTCCTGTACTGCAATAAAGAAAACAGTCTAAAGGGTGAGCGGCAACTAGGAAAATACGATGGAATGAGGCGTGTTTTCACTGGTCTTCTAGACAGCTTTTTCAGCATATTTTATAGAGAGAAAGATTCGAGCCACAAGGGGAGAAAGCGATATGGCGGTCCGCGTCGTGAAAACGGGGTATGCGTTGGCGTTTTTGTGCATGATTGCCGGGATGGTGTATTTTTTTGCCGCCAATTGGCCGGAGATGGGGCGAGAGGTGAAAGTCGGGATCAGCATCGGCATGATGGCGGCATTTTACATCGCAAGCGCGGCGCTTTGGGGCCGCCGTCGTTTCTTAGGGCGTTGGATGTTGATCAGCGGAGTGTTGTCATTTGGCATTGCGTTGGCGCTGCTCGGTCAAATGTACAACTCGCATGCGGACAGTTATTGGCTGTTTCTTGTCTGGCTTGCGCCAACCGCTTTGTTGGCGCTGTTGACAAAAGAACGGGTGCTTTCCGTGATCGCGATTGGGCTGCTGCAGCTTGCGTGCTGGTTTTATTATTTTCCGTCCGCTTATCGGATTGAGTGGACGGAATGGTCTTCGTTTGGAGTGCTGTCGTTATTCGTGATCGTAAACGGTGCGCTCGTTGTGTTTGCTCGGACACCGCTCATCCGTTGTTTCGCTTACCTAGCCATGCAAGGTTGGCTGCTTGTGATGGACATAACCGGGTTTTCCTATGGGCGCGACGCATGGTGGCCATACGTGTATGCCGTGTTGCTCGCTGTGTTGCTTTATTATTTTCTTGTCATCGCCAAGCAGCGGTTGTATGTGTTGTTGACGAGTTTGTTTGCTGGACTGTTTTTGTTCATTCAATACATTCGCTTGCTCGCTGATCATTATGGAACATGGTTGCTTCTCATTGGGCTCGTGGCGGCTGCTGCCGTGTTGTACGGGGGCGTTGTGCTATTACGGCGCACGGGGCTGTTTTCAGCAAAGACGAAAGCCGGGAAATGGTTTTTGGCGGCGTTTCAGGCGATTGTCACACTTGCGGCTTCCGCGTTGGCCATCCAAAGCCTGCTTGGCTTGTATTTTCTTTGGACAGAGTCATGGTCGCCTTATGTGCTCTTTTTCATTTCCATCTTTGGATTTGTCGTTCCCGCCTCATTGGGCCGGCATTGGAATGCGGTCGTTCGTTATACTCTGCTGGCTGTTGGTTATGGGCTCGGGGTGGCGATGGCGGGGGAGGTCTCGCGGCTGGCTCTGTTCCTCTATGCCATTGGGCTTGCGATTGGCATCATCCGGTCATCAGACAGCGGAGTGCGCCGGTTGACGACGGCGGCGCTGACGGTCTATTTCGGGATCGCCTTAAGTTCGGCGATGGATGACGGCCGGACGGTGTTGCTCACCTTGGCTTTGGTCAACGGCGGGTTGTATGCGTATGGCCGCTTTCGCGGAACGCCGTTTCTCACTCCGCTTGTCTTGGCGTTCGGAGCGCTTGGGATCGCGACGAGCGCCGATGTATTTGCGGCTGATGGACTGTACGCGGCGTTGAATATCGTCATGGTCTTGGCGCTTGCCTTCTTTCTTTTCCACGGTCGGCAACTGGAGCGGAAGACCGCTTGGGTGTACACGGCGCTTTATCTCGTGCTGAAATATTACGAGTTCACCTGGAATTTGCTTCATAAATCGATCAGCTTGCTGGCGGCAGGCGTGGCGTTGCTTGCATGGACATTGTGGCTCGAGAAACGGAATGGCTTCACATGGGCCAAGGGAGTGCGCTGGGGGCGGCGCGTTTCATTGTGGACGCTCATAGTCGTGATCGCTCAATTTTCATTTTTAGGTTATACCGTGTGGCAAAAAGAGCGATTGCTGCGATATGGTGATGTCGTAAAGCTGGAGCTTGAGCCGGTGGATCCGCGTTCCATGCTGCAAGGGGATTATATTCAGCTTCGGTACGATATTTCCACCATTCCGTCGCTTGATGGAAGCGGACGGGTGCAAGTTGGGCTGCGAAAAGGAGCGGATGGGGTGCATCGTTTGGCTGGCGTATATATGGTGAATGGAAACAAAAGGCCGGGATACACGCCGCAGCCTGGGGATGTGATCATCACCGGCACGTTCCACGGCCCGCAAGTCGTGTATGGCATTGAATCGTATTTCATTCCGGAAAAAACGGGGATGACACAGCAAGAGAATGTTCGGTTTGCCTATGTGCGCGTGAGCGAAAGCGGGGATGCGTTGCTCGAAGCGATCCGTGCTGAATAAAGATGGCGCGGGGAAAGCAGGAGAAACTACTCCCCCGCATACCGTTCTAACACGCGGTCGACCGCGTTGCCGTATGTTTCGCCGAATAAATTGAGATGAACGAGCAAGTAAAACAGCTGGTAGAGTGGTTTTCGGTCATGATAATCAGCCGAGAGCGGCATAAGCTCGCGATAGCTTTCATAAAACCGGAGCGGAAAGCCGCCAAACAGCTCGGTAAACGCGATCTCAAACTCATGATGGCCATATAAAACAGACAGATCGATCAAATACGGCACTCCGTCTGGCCCCGGAATCCAGTTGCCGCTCCATAAATCGCCGTGCAACAGCGACGGGAAACAGTCATCCGGAAGCCATTGGTCAAGCCGCTCGAGCAGCCATTCGAGACGTTTGCGCCGCTTGGCGGGCAGGAGGCCTCTCTCCGCCGCCCGCGTCATTTGTGGTCTAAGGCGGGCGGCGCGGTAATAGTCGGGCCAGCGGCCGTACCAGCCGTTGCGCTGCGGCAGCGTCCCGATGTACGTATCGCGGTCAAGGCCAAACGCCGGGCCGCGGCATTGATGGAGGCGGGCAAGGCCGTGTCCGAGCTGTTCGGCCGTCTGCGCCGTTTCCGTTCCTTCGACCCATTCCAAGACGAGCCAGCCCCAGCCGTTCGCTTCCCCGAAGCCGAAGGTATGCGGAACGTTGATGGCGCGTGCTTGCCTGATCAGCTCGAGGCCCATCTGTTCGGCAGCGAAAAATCCACTCGGCGGGAAACGTTGCATTTTGATAAAGTACGTTTGCTTGCCGCTTTGGACGCGATAGGCGTCATTGATGTCGCCGCCTGAGACGCGGCGCCAATGGCGGATGTGGGAGTGATCGCCGATCGATTCGAGCGCCATTTGCAACATCGTTTCTTTGTTCATTCCGCCGCCTCCGTCAACTGCCGCTCCAGCTCGTTCAGCACCTCGCCGATTTTCCGGCCGTGAATGACAGCGTCGGCGAGATCGTCCAAGTCAGTCGGCTCCCAATTGATGATCACGAGTTTAGCCCCACTCCGCTTGGCAACAAGCGGCAGCTGGTTGGCTGGGGATACCTGCAGAGAGGAGCCGAGCACAACGAACAAGTCCGCTTGGCGGGCCGCTTCCCACGCTTGATCGATGGCTTTCTCCGGCAGCGGCTCGCCAAACAGCACGACCGACGGGCGCAAAACTCCGCCGCATTCGCACGTCAACACACCGTGCAAATAGACAAAGCTTGGCTTTGTTTGCCCGCACCGCTGACAATGGACGGTGCGGAGCGAGCCGTGAAGTTCGATGACGCGTCGGCTTCCCGCTTCTTGGTGAAAGCCATCGACATTTTGCGTCACAATCGTCTGCACGATCCCGCGCCGCTCCCAATCGGCCAACAAGCGGTGTCCGTCATGCGGTTGGCACTGTTGCAATGTGCGAATGCGATATTGGTAAAACTCGACGAACGATTCACGGCGATGATGCAATGCATCGATGGTCGCGAGTTCGCTCGGATTGAAACGCGCCCACAGCCCGGTGCGCGGCGAACGGAAATCGGGCAGCCCGCTTTCCGTTGACATGCCGGCGCCGGTCAGTACGACGGTTCGGCGCGAGGCGGCCAGCCATGAGGTGATGGTCATTCCGTTTCCCTCCTTACTGTCGCAACCATAGCGACTCTCATTTCTGATGCTTCATCTCTTTCCACCAATCATTTTACTTTTCCTTTTCACTCGTTTCCAGTATGATAGAAATGAAAGAAAAAAATGGACAAGGAGGCGGAAATCCATGAGCAAAAAAGTGTTGATCATCACCGGCGACGCTGTTGATGCGCTGGAGGTGTATTATCCGTATTATCGTTTGTTGGAGGAAGGGCATGACGTAACGATTGCCGCGCCGAAGAAAAAGAAACTGCACACCGTTGTCCATGATTTTGCCGACTGGGATACGTATGTGGAAAAACAAGGCTATTTGATCGACGCCCATGCGTCGTTCGCCGAAGTCGATCCGGCGCAATACGACGGATTGGTCATTCCGGGCGGGCGCGCTCCGGAATACATTCGCCTTGATGAGAACGTGCAGCGCATCGTTCGCCATTTCTTTGAGGCGAATAAGCCGATTGCCGCCATTTGCCACGCCTCGCTCATTTTTGAAACAATGCCGGATTTGCTGAAAGGACGGAGTTTGACAGCGTATATTGCCTGCAAGCCGGGGGTTGAGGCGCTAGGAGCGACGTATGTGTCTGACCGCACAGTCCACGTTGACGGCAACCTTGTCTCCGCCCATGCGTGGCCGGATTTGCCGGCATTTATGCGTGAGTTCCTTCGATTGCTCCAATAGCCAAAAAGCGGTCTCCCTTTGGGTGAGGGGAGACCGCTTGTGCATGCAACAGGGTTTTGGGTGCGGCGGGCGGCGCTGTTTTTCATGGCTAAAGGTTCCCGCTTGTGATGGCGGGTTTTATTTTTGATGATGCTGTCCGCCAAACGGCCCGGCCGTCATCCTGCGATATCCACTTGTTCCGTCTTCACTTTCGGCGCTTTTGTCGCCAAATAGACGCCGAACAAGACGATTGCGCCGCCGGCCAGCTGCAGGACGGATAGAGCACCGCCAAGCAAAAACGTGATCACAGCGGTAAATACGGCAATTAAGTTTAAATATACACCGGCATGGCTCGGACCGACTTTTTGCACTGAGATGTTCCAAAATAAGAAGGAAAGAATGGACGGAAACAAGCAAATATAGACCAATCCGGCGAGCCCAGCTGCACTTATGTGATCAGCTGGAAACGGATAAAAGAATGCGAACGGCCACAGCAGCAAGCTAAAAAAACGGAGCACGTTGTCGCTGTAATCGGTGGGACGGGTAGTTTTTTGCCGATGATCGAATAAAGCGCCCAGACGACGCCGGCGGCGAGCATCATCAAATCACCGCGGTTGTAGTTCATTCGGAAGACGTGTGCTATATGCCCATCCGTTAAAATAAACAATACACCGGCCAGCGACAACAAAAAGCCGGCAATATTGGTTTTTGACAGCCGCTCCCGCAGCAGCGCATACGACAACACGACGATGATCGCCGGATTGAGCGAATTGACGATCGCTGCGTTCATCGGCGATGTATAGGCGAGCGCGCCGTATAAAAGCAAATTATAGCCGATGACGCCAAGAATTCCGGCTGCAGCGAGCGGCAGCCAATATTGTTTGATGACCCGTGGTGCTAGATAAACTCAAACAAGCATAAAAATAGCCCTTGCATGAGGATCTCCTTAAAATGAAAGTGCAACCAAACATTGAAAGGAGA
>NZ_JAFWFM010000148.1:0-20177 GCF_017515625.1 Geobacillus sp. | reverse complement strand
GCTGGGAAACCCAATCGTGTCGAGACTTCGACTCCATTTCGAATGTTCACCTATTAGGTGAAGAACCCCGAGTGCAATATTTTGTTGATTGATCCAGTTTTCTTGGCAGCTTTGAACGCGTCTTTATCACGGATTCAGGAATAAACCCACGAACATCCCCTCGCCTTTCCGTTTACGGCATAGTCTTCCAATCGATCGATATTTTTATGCATCCCCCTTTCATCTTATTGATTAGACAAAATATTCTATATATTATTGAAAATAGATAAATAAAAAAAAGAGAATCGTCTATGAGCGAACTGACGAAACAGCGTCGGTCGAAACGAGCGTTGAAAAAAATGACAGAAACGGCCGACTTTTCCGATATGGTGCAAGAGACGGAGGCGGGGCTCGAGCGGCAAACACTCGCTCTTCATGAACTGGCGGGAGAAGCTGACGCCCTGGCCGACGCAGCCCGCAATTTGGAAGCGATGATCGCCCGTTTTCGCTCGTAATCATGCTTTCAACATCCGCATGCGGGAGGACCATCTCGAAAAAAGCCCCCGTTTTGCGAAATGCAATGAAAGCGAGGGAATGCCTATTGGGTGGGCGGTGTACGGAAAAACAATAAGCCCTTTCACCCCCGCACCAGAACAGAAGAGGCAGGGAAAGCGAAAGGGCCTGTTTGCTAACGCGGCAGCTTGCGGCGCCAAAGGAGCCACAATAACATCAGGCTCATGTAGCCAAACAGCGGATAAAGAAACGACAACAACTCCCCATAGCGAAACGGGCTGACCGCGACAAACACCAACACGAGCAGCACGCCGATCCCTTTTCCACTGATCGGCACCCAAATGCGCGCTTGACGGGCAAGCCCAAACAAGCCGCCGATGACCGAGGTAAAAATTTCTCCGTAAATGACGACGACATACAACCAATATAGCATGGCAAAAAACGCACGAACTACTTCGGCCATCGGAATATCGTAACCATCCTTTTGCGGAAACGACAGCAACACAATATGGTTGAGAAGCAACAACCCTGTTAGGATCCCCCCACCCAACATCGCTCCGCGCCTCACCGCCCGCTCACTGGCCGCTTCGCGGGCAACGGGCACCAACACCGCTTGCGCCATCGCCAAGTTAAACGCCGCATACGAAAACGGGGACAACATTGCCTTCAGTGAATAATCCGATGCCGCTATATCCGGCCGGCATAAGTCTCCAGCCATCATCATTTTGATCCATACGGCAACGCTCAAGATCATCATCATCGGCACGACGAACACGTTGACGCCAAACAGCCCTTTGCGGTCAAACAACATGACAAGAAGCGCCAAACCGAGCGTCAGTGTGACGCCCGCCTGTCTCGGCCAGCCGATCTGCTCTTCAAACACGGCACCCGCCCCGGCGATCATCACCGCCGTCACCCCCGCGATCATCGCCGTCATCACAAGCGTCACAAACGGACTCAACATTCTTCCGAACAAATAGCGATTCAATTCATCATAGGACGCGGCTCCAATGCGGCGCGCCATCACCATGAGCCGCGCGCCCCCCCATATAAACAAACAACCGCTGATGATGATGCCAACCGTTCCAGCCGTCCCATAACGAGTGAAAAATTCCATAATCTCTCTTCCGGTCGCAAATCCTGCCCCAATCACCGTTCCAACGTAAACAGCAGCGATTTGCCACGCCTCCGACCAATCGTGTCTCTTGCCCAAATCCTCCATCTCCCTCCTTGTCCGTTGCTTTTCCATATATATGTATATGTCCGGCATGGACAAGAAAGACGACAGAACGAAAAAAGAAGGCATCCGAGACAAGATGCCTTCTCACACACCGCAAACTCTCTTCATTAATATGGCATGCGATGTGAAATCGCGTTTCCATCAATGAACTGTCACGTGTTCGACTTGATGTTCGTGCAGCCCGCCGCTTCCTTCGACGTGCACTTTCACCGAATACGTTCCTTTGTTGGCAAACATGGCCATGGCTTCGTACTCGCCGTTTCCTTTTTCCTTTGCATCGACAAATTCATGCTTATTGTCCGCCTGCCAAATCTCAAAACGAACGGTCGCACCTGTCAACGGCCTCCCATCTTTGGAGAGGCGGACGGTCAACGCCGCCGGTTTTCCGGCTTCGAACGAACGGGACGACAGCGAAATGGCGACGGTGCCATGATGGTGTTCTTCAGCACTGCCTTGGGAATTTTCGCTCGCACCGTCGGCCGTCGCCGCCTGTTCCGGGTTGCCGGCGACAATATCTTTTTTCGGCATGTTATGCATATCGCGCGCCGTCACATGGGCGACGACCGAATATGTTCCCGCTTGGGTAAACGTTTTTTCCACCGAGTAGCGGCCATCGCCGTCATGCTTCGCTTCAAGCATTTCCCGCTCGCTGCTTCCGTGTTTCCATACTTCAAACTTGACTTCGCTCGCATCGTCCACTTTTTCACCGCCGTACGTCACGACGCAGGCGAGCTTGGTCGGCTTGTTCAAATCGATATGATCCGGCGCATCGATTTTCACGTCAAGCACGGCCGGCGTCTCGGCTTTCTTGTTGTGATTTGTACAAGCAACCATGATCATCATCCCCAAAAGTACAACAGCAAACGCGAAACCAACCTGTCTTCTCATCTTCACCTTTCTCCTTTTTCCTTCAAATTCATGATCATCATGAGCACCAAAGACGGAGTCTTTTCCGCCTCTTTTTCTGTTTTTCACTCTATCATAGTTTTGCCGCAACTACATTAGTATTCACCATTTTTTCAAAAACATTTCATCGTTATCACAATTTTTTTGTACAAAACACTTGAAAGTCAAAAAAGGTCAAAGTATAATAAAGTCGGAAGGTCAAAGAAAGTCAAAGTCAAATCCCGAATAAGAGAAAAGGGGGTATGCCTCATGCGCTGCCAAGCATGCCAACAACGTGAAGCAACAGTGTTTGTCAACTTGCAATGGAACGGGGAAAAACAACAACTTCACCTGTGCCATGAATGCTATGAAAAGCAAAAACAACAACTGTCCATTCCAATGAACTTCGGCTTTTCGCCGTTTTCCTTTGATGACTTCTTTACTAGCCCGTTCACAGCCGCCAACGCCGGAATGAGCGCGCCGAAAACGATGGCGAAACGCCCGCAAAGCCATGGCGGTGGATTTTTGGATCAATTCGGCCGCAACTTGACGCAAATGGCCAAAGCGGGCTTGATCGATCCGGTCATCGGCCGCGACAAAGAAATCGCCCGCGTGATCGAAATTTTAAACCGCCGCAACAAAAACAACCCGGTGTTGATCGGGGAGCCGGGTGTCGGGAAAACAGCCATCGTTGAAGGGCTCGCGCTGAAAATCGCCGAAGGGCAAGTGCCGGAAAAACTATTGAACAAAGACGTGTACTTGCTTGATGTGGCGTCGCTTGTCGCCAACACCGGCATCCGCGGTCAATTTGAAGAGCGGATGAAACGGCTCATCGCCGAATTGCAAGAGCGGAAAAACATCATCTTGTTCATTGACGAAATCCACCTGCTCGTCGGCGCTGGCGCCGCTGAAGGCTCGATGGACGCCGGCAATATTTTAAAACCGGCGCTCGCCCGCGGGGAACTGCAAGTCGTTGGGGCGACGACGCTCAAAGAATACCGGCAAATTGAAAAAGACGCGGCTCTTGAGCGCCGCTTCCAACCGGTCATCGTCCACGAGCCGACCGTTGAGGAAGCGATCGTCATCTTAAAAGGCATCCAGCCGAAATACGAACAATTCCACCATGTCCGCTATACGGATGAAGCGATCGAAGCGTGCGTGAAACTGTCGCACCGCTACATTCAAGACCGCTTCCTCCCGGACAAGGCGATCGACTTGCTTGACGAGGCCGGCTCGAAAGCGAACTTGCGCCTCGGTCCGACCGATGAAAAACAACTGCAAGAGCGGTTGATGCAAATCGCGAAAGAAAAAGAACAAGCGGCGAAAGAAGAAAACTACGAATTGGCGGCGAAACTGCGCGATGAAGAGCTGAAGCTCGAAAAACAACTCGAGCAAGGCGTCAACCAAGAACGCCCTGTCGTCGATGCCGCCGACATCGAACAAATCATCGCCGAGAAAACCGGCATCCCGGTCGGCAAGCTGCAAGCCGATGAAAAAGAAAAAATGAAACATCTTGAAGAACACTTGGCGAAAAAAGTGATCGGCCAAGCGGAAGCGGTGAAAAAAGTCGCCAAAGCCATTCGCCGCAGCCGCGCCGGCTTGAAAGCGAAACACCGCCCGATCGGTTCGTTCTTGTTCGTCGGCCCGACCGGCGTCGGGAAAACGGAGCTCGCCAAAACGCTCGCTGAAGAGCTGTTTGGCACAAAAGACGCCATGATTCGCCTCGATATGAGCGAATACATGGAGAAACATTCCGTCTCGAAGCTGATCGGTTCGCCGCCGGGCTATGTCGGCTTTGAAGAAGCCGGCCAGCTGACGGAAAAAGTGCGCCGCAACCCGTACAGCATCATCTTGCTTGACGAGATTGAAAAGGCGCACCCGGATGTACAGCACATCTTCTTGCAAATTTTGGAAGACGGCCGCTTAACCGACAGCCAAGGCCGCACCGTCAGCTTCAAAGACACGGTCATCATCGCGACAAGCAACGCTGGGGTGACCGACAAAAAAATCACCGTCGGCTTTGAAAAAGAGGGCAACGGGCAAACAAGCGTCCTTGACTCTTTGAGCGCCTACTTCAAGCCGGAATTTTTGAACCGCTTCGACGCCATCATCGAGTTCAAGCCGCTCGAAAAAGCACACTTGCTTGAGATCGTCGACTTAATGCTCGCTGACGTCAAAGCAGCGATGCGCGAACAAGGCATCGAACTCGAAGTGACCGAAGCGGCGAAAGAAAAACTGGCCGAACTTGGCTACCATCCGGCCTTCGGCGCCCGCCCGCTCCGCCGCGTCATCCAAGAGCATGTCGAAGACAACATCGCCGACTGCCTGCTTGACGCGGATCAATCGGTGCGTGCGATCCGTATCGATGTCAAGGACAATGCCATTGTGGCGGAAATCGCCTAATTGTAGCTTAACGCCCAACGCGCACACCTATATCATCCATCACCCGAATGACTCGAACATCGCCCCATCCCGTTTTCGGGGTGAGGAAGTGTTTTAGGGAAGAGCAGCAAAAAGAGCCGCCCCGAAGTTTGTATGTAAGGAGGAAATGAATCAATCATCCCCTGCTTCTTTCGCTCAGAGGGATTGGCGCATCATCGCCATCCCTTTTTCTTTTTCCATCTTTTCGCCAAGAACAATAAGATTTTGCTATTAAGATTTTGCTATAATGAAGAAAAACGCAAGGGGGCATCGCGATTGCCAAACGAAATGGAGACGATCATCATTCAGACGCTCCGCCCGGCTCTTCACCCGTTCGTCATCTACCTGTTCGGTTCAGCCGCCCGTGGGGCGATGCGCCCGGACAGTGATGTCGATATCGCCTTTGTCAGCGACGGCGAACCGCATGATCCGTATGAGCTGTTTCGGCTCGCGGGGCATTTGGCTGACAAGTTAGGGCGAGATGTCGATCTTGTCGATTTGCGCCAAGCCAGCACGGTGTTTCAAGCGCAAGTCGTCTCGACGGGAAAAGCCATTGATTGCCGCGACGAGCGGAAACGGGCTGAGTTCGAAATGAAAACATTGAAAATGTATGTGAAACTAAACGAAGAGAGAGCACCGGTGTTAAAACAAATTACGGAAAGCGGGAGCATATATGAAAAGTGATGTCATTTTAAACAAGATCAGCGTGATCGAACGCTGCCTGAAACGAATTCGTGAAGAATATAACGGCGATCCAAAAAATTTACAAAATTACACAAAACAAGATTCGATCGTTCTGAATTTACAGCGGGCGTGCGAGGCATGCATCGATTTGGCCATGCATATTGTGGCCGAGCAGAAATTCGGATTGCCGCAGCATAGCCGCGATGCATTCGCTCTCCTCGAAGAACATGGGGTCATCTCCCCTTCCATAAGCAAAAAGATGAAGGCGATGGTCGGATTCCGCAACATCGCCGTTCACGACTATCAACAACTGAACCTTGGCATCTTGCAAGCCATCGTCGAACACCATCTTGATGATTTCAAACAATTTACGAAAGCCATCCTCGATTATGCTAAGAAAAACAGCTAGGCCGGCTCCCACGCGGAAGCCGGCCGGTTAGCGCCGCAGACCGTTCATCAACACGTGAATCGTCCGCTCCATTTCCGCCTCATCGTCCCAATTGTGGTCAGGCAAAAGGAGAAAGCGGGCGGCCAAAAAGCCGGCGAGCGATGTGATCGTCAAGCGGATGACCGAATCGACCGGCAGCTCGGCCAACTCACCTTTTTCTTGAAAATGGCGGACAATGCGGGCGAATTTTGGATACACGTGCTCGGTAAACACGCGTTGAAAGCACTGTTTAATCTCGGAATGAAAGGCAACCTCCTGCCAAAGCACGCGAATCGCCGGCAAATACGTTTTCACAAAGGTGTAGCGGTTGGCGAGCACCGCGCGCAAAAACTGTTCGTACGTCTCATATTCGTTGTCAAACACTTCGCGGACGAATTCTTTCGCCAAAAACGGGGCGACGGAATGAAACAACGTCGGCGTGACGATGGCCAGCAATAAATCTTTTTTCGTCTTATAATGGCGGAAGATCGTCCCTTCCGCCACCCCGGCCTTTTTGGCGATTTCACTCGTGGAAGTCGCCGCATAGCCTTTTTCGGCAAACATTTCCACTGCGGCTTCCAAAATTTTCAGCTGCTTTTCACTGAACTGCCCTTCCTTGCCGCCGATTTGCAGCAATTCCTGAATCCATGAATGCTCGCTCATGACTCTACTCCTTACAGCTTGCGGTATTTTTTCAATGCTACTACATTTAATAGCATAAACAGCATCGTAAAGCCAAGCAGCACGTACACATCCACGGCGATGGCGCTAAAACCTTCTCCGCGCACCATAATATCGCGCAGCGCATCCGCCCCGTAGGTGAGCGGCATGATGACGCTTAAGGAACGAAGCCATTGTTCCATCGTGTCGAGATTGAACAAACCCGAGAAAAACACTTGCGGCACGACGACAAGCGGGATAAACTGCACCATTTGCAGCTCGTTGTTGGCGAACGCCGACAGCAGCATCCCAAGCGCAAGCGCCGTCATCGCCAACAAAAACGTAATGAGCAGCACATACCCGAACGAACCTTCCATCATCATGTCGAGCACATCAATGGCAAACCATGAAATTAAGCTTGCCTGAATCGTCGTAAACAATCCGAACCCGATCATGTAGCCGGCGACCATTTCCCAGCGCCTGAGCGGCGTCGCCATCAGCCGCTCGAGCGTCCCGTTCGTCCGCTCGCGCAAAAATGACACTCCAGCAATCAAAAAGACAAAAAGGAAGACGAAAAAGCCGATCAGCACGGGGCCGAAATAATCAAATGACGCCATGTCGCTTGATCCGTGCCAATACGTTGTTTTCAGCTGAAACGGGGGCTTGGGCGCCATGGACTGAAACGCCTTTTGCACCGCGACCATCACCGCCTGATTGGCCGTCGGGTCGCTTCCTTCCAGCGTAAGGTGCGGAGCGCTTCCGCTCATGTCAAGCCACGCGTCAATGTCTTGATCGTCCAGCTGCTTTCGCGCTTGTTTTGCTGACAGCTCTTTCACGTTCGCTCCTGCTTCTTTCAACTTGTCAACAACCACCTCAGGCACGTGTTCGCTGACGGCAATGGCTGGTTTGTATTCTTCGCCATTAAACACCAAATCCATTAACAACAAGACGAACATCGGCGCGACAATCATGAGCGCCAGCGTGCGCTTGTCGCGGAAAAACTGGCGGATGATGCGGACGACAATGGCCAACACTCTCATCGACGGACACCTCCAAACGTCAAAAACGCTTGCTCAATCGTTTCCGCGCCTGCTTCCTGTTTCAATTCATCCGGGCGGCCGACGGCGATCAGACGGCCTTCGCGAATCATGCCAAGCCGCCCGCACTTTTCCGCTTCATCCATCACATGGGTCGTGACGACAATGGTTGTGCCGCGCTGGCGAATCCGCTCAAGCTCCGCCCAAATCGATTGGCGCAGCAACGGATCGATGCCGACCGTCGGCTCATCCAAAATAAGCACGTCCGGTTCATGAAGCAAGGCGATCGCCAGCGACAACCGACGTTTCATCCCTCCTGAATATTGGTGCACCAGCTTTTTTCGATCATTCGTTAAGTTGACAAGCGCCAACATGTCATCGATCCGCTCCTTTTGTTTTTTCCCTCGCAACCCGTAGATGGAAGCAAAAAATTGCATGTTCTCCAGCGCAGTCAATTCTCCGTACAGGGCATCCGACTGGGCCATAAAGCCGATCCGCTTCATGGCGCCAAGATTGGGCATATTCACGCCGAGCACGCGAATCGTCCCTTCGCTCGCCGCATCAATGCCGGCGATCATGCGCACCAACGTCGTCTTGCCCGCCCCCGACGGGCCGAGCAGGCCGAATATTTCCCCCGTCTGGACTTCCAACGACACATCGTCGATGACTACTTTTTTTCCAAACCGCTTGGAGACACGCTCGACTTGAATACATGGATTGGCGGTCATTGCTTTTCTCCCTTTTGCATAGTAGTGAGTAATCACTCATATATAGTATAAAAAAGATAAACCTTTTTGTAAAGTGAGTAATCACTCACAAAACAAATTTTTTGAGCTGCCGAACTGTCGGCAGCCCCTCTACTCGTTCATCGTTTGCATGTCTTGCCAGCCGTAGCACCACTCCCATAATGCTTTTCCACCGATTTCCACCCTTTCCTCGGCCAGTTTTTCACCGCCAAGCCGTTCGTAAAAACCGCGTGACGGATTGTCGGCAAGCACCCAGACGACCAGCGAATGAATGCCTTTTTGCGTCAAATCGCCGACGAGCGCTTGCACGAGCTGCCGGCCGAGCCCTTTTCCTTGCACCTCTTTAAGCAAATAAATCGCATACAGCTCCCCGTCATACTTCGCTATCAGACCGTCGGCTGCCCGATTTGGTCCGCCGGAGACGAATCCAACGACGCGTCCGTTTTCCTCGGCGACAAACACGGAATGGTCCGATTGGCGGAGCACCTTCTCCCATAACGTTTGTTTTTCTCCCACTGCCAACGTCTCCAAGTACGCGTCCGGCACGATGCCGCTGTACGTCGTCTTCCAACTTTCGACGTGGACCGAAGCGATGGCCAGTGCGTCGACCCATGTGGCTTTACGGATCATCGTTTTCCCCCTTTTCCCCAGTTTGATAGAAGTTTTCAAATTGAACGCTCTCCCACCTACGCTTGAGCTTTGAGGTGAGAGATTGTTGGAAACACCCGCCCCACAGCAGGCTGTCAACCAAGCCATCCCCGCCCAACACGTGGAAGTGGGGGTCTTCTCGGCGCGAGATGATAAAGAAAAGCAGGGCGGTGCTGTTCCCGCCCGCCTTCTTTGCTTCTTTTTACAAGGCTTTGTCATCGACGCTGTCCAACCACCGCTCGATATGGCCGACGACCGAAGCGACCGCCCCGTCAGCAAACGGCGACTTTAGGTTGGCGCTTTTGACGAGCTCAGTAAACGGCCGGCTGCCGCCCAATCGGCAAAGCGCCACATAGTCGCGCCAGGCTGATTCCCGGTCTTCCTGCGCCCGCTTCCAAAACTGGAACGCGCACACTTGCGCAAGGGTGTAATCGATGTAATAAAACGGATCGGTGTAAATATGCCCTTGCCGCTGCCAAAACCCGCCGCGCTCAAGGTAGTCATGGCCGGCGTAGTCTCTTGTCGGCAAATACGCTTTTTCGATGTTGCGCCAGACACTCTTCCGCTCAGCCGGCGTCATATCCGGGTTCTCGTAGACAGCGTGCTGAAATTCATCGACCGCAACGCCGTACGGCAAAAACAAAAGTGCGTCGCTCAAATGGGCGAACCGGTATTTGTCGGCGTCTTCGCCGAAAAAGAGCTCCATCCACGGCCATGTGAAAAATTCCATGCTCATCGAATGGATTTCACACGCCTCAAGCGTCGGCCAGTTGTATTCCGGAATGTCGTAATGACGGCTTTCATACACTTGGAACGCATGTCCGGCTTCATGGGTCAATACGTCAATGTCGCCGGATGTGCCGGTAAAGTTCGAGAAAATAAACGGCGCCTTGTAATCATCGATATACGTGCAATAGCCGCCGCCCGCCTTCCCTTTTTTGGCGACGAGGTCCATCAATTCGTGTTCGACCATATAGCGGAAAAACTCGCCGGTTTCCGGCGACAGCTCTTCATACATGCGCCGGCCGTTGTCAACAATCCAAGCGGCGTCCCCTTTTGGCGCCGGGTTGCCGCTCGGAAACATGAACGGCTCATCATAATATGTAAGCCGGTCGACCTGAATCCGCTGCCGCTGGCGCTCGCGCAGCTTTGCTGCGAGTGGGACGATGTGCGTTTTCACTTGCCGGCGGTAGCCTGCGACCATATCGGCATTGTAATCGGTCCGGCCTAAACGGGCATAGCCGAGCTCAACAAAGTTTTTGAACCCAAGCTTCCGGGCGATCGCTGTGCGGACGTGGACGAGCTCATCATACAGCTCATCGAGCTCTTTTTCGTGGTCCGTGAAAAACGAAAACCGCGCTTCGCTCGCCCGTTGGCGCATCGTGCGGTCCGGCGACTCGACAAACGGCTGCAGCTGGGCGAGCGTCCGCTCCTCTCCTTCAAACATGATTTTCGCCGATGCGATGAGCTTCGTATATTCGCTGGCCAGCTTGTTTTCTTTTTGCAAGTCCTCTACAATCGCCGGCGCGTATGTTTTCAGTTGCGTTTCCGCCAACGCAAACAGCTGTTTCCCCCATACTTGTTCCAATTCAGCGCGGAACGGCGAGGAAACAAGCGCGCGGTAATAATCGTTGACAAGCCCCTTGACGATCGGCTCCGTTTCATCGAAAAAGTCTTGTTCTTTCTTATAGAACTCATCGTTTGTATCGATCGTATGGCGAATATGGCAAAGGTTCGCCATCGTGCTGTAGCGGCGGCGCAGCTCATTGATCCGCTTCATCGCCTCGTGTTGCAAGGCGGCGCTCCCGGCGCGGCGGAACGAATCAAGCGCTTCTTGAAACGATGCTTGCAATTGAGCGATGTCCGGCCGCTCGTAACGAAATTCGGAAAACTTCATGCTCTGTCCCTTCTTTCCTTTCATTTTTATATTTTTTCATCACTCAGCCGATCTACTGTTTATTCGCCATGAATCCTCAAAATCCTTCTCGATTTCCCATTCTCTGGGTTCATCACCACAAATTATACTAATCATTTCACTCATATTTCGCAACCTTTGCATCATATACATTTTCCAAAAACATATTGACGTTTTTTGTTGAATTGAATTGACGTTTTTTGTTGAATTGAGTAATATAATGTCGACAACGATATACCCCCTCTCCACTTCAATGGGATAGAGGTTGCGGTGAACAAAAGTAGCGCTGTCGAGGCTCGGAGCGGTCGATGATGCAGCGGGAAAGGGTTCACCGCCGAAGTTTGCGGCGCGCTCCGGCGGCGCAAGCTGGGCCTGCGTCCGAACAGGCGCAGGACTGCCATCGCCCTTGGGCGATGGAGCGCTATCGCCATTCAGTTGGATGCGAATCATGCACCCGCTGAAGAGGCGCGGGTGCTTTCTTTTTTTTTTGAAAGGAGCGTTTTGACCTTGGATCAGCAACGAAAACTTGGCATTTGGGTGTTAACCGCGCTTGTCGTGGGCAATATGGTTGGTTCCGGCATTTTCATGCTGCCGCGCTCGTTGGCGGAGGCTTCGAGCCCCATCGGCGTGATGCTCGCCTGGCTGCTGACCGGAGCCGGCGTTCTCATGACGGCGCTTGTTTTCGGCAACTTGGCAATCCGCAAGCCCGACTTAGGCGGCGGACCGCAAATTTACGCGAAGGAGCTGTTTCCGAAAGGCTCCAATCTCTCGATTTTATCGGGATTTATGTCATCGTGGGGCTACTGGGTCGGCAACTTTGCCGGCAACGTCGCCATCATCACGACGTTTGCGAGCTACTTGTCGACATTTTTCCCTGTATTAACGAGCGACAAAACCGTTCTCACGATGGGCTCGTTTACGCTAAAGCTTGGGAATTTGCTTACCTTTCTCGTCTGCACGGCGCTTCTTTGGGGGATGCATATCATCATTTTGCGCGGTGTAGAAGGCGCTGGCAAGCTGAATTTTGTCGCCACCGCGGCCAAAGTGCTTGGCTTTTTCCTATTTATCGTCATCGCCTTGTTTGCCTTTGACAAAGCGGTCATCGGCCCGCTTGATGCCCCGCGTTATGACGGAGACGGACAGCCGATCGGTTTGCTTGGACAAATCAACAACGCCGCGTTATCGACACTCTGGGCGTTTGTCGGCGTTGAATCGGCGATGGTGTTCGCTTCCCGCGCGCGCAAACAAGCGGACGTAAAACGGGCGACGATCGCCGGCCTGCTCATCGCCTTAGCCATTTACATCGGCATCAGCTTTTTGGTGATGGGCGTCTTGCCGCAACGCGAACTGATTCAATCGGAAAAACCGCTCGTTGATGCCATCATTGCCATCGTCGGACCGGCGGGCGGCTACGTGTTGGCTGGTCTTGGGCTCATTAGCCTGCTCGGCTCGACGCTCGGCTGGATCTTGCTGAGCGCTGAGGTGCCGTACCAGGCGGCGAAACAAGGGCTGTTTCTGCCGGCCTTTTTGAGAGAAAACAAGAAAAACGTGCCAAGCTTCTCGTTGACGCTATCGAATGCATTAGCCCAGCTGTTCATTTTCTCGACCATTTCCCATTCGATGGCGGTAGCGTTCGATTTTGTCATTTACATCGCTACGCTCGCCTACCTCATCCCGTATTTGATCTCTTCCGTCTTTCAGTTGAAACTCACGCTCACCGGCGAAACGTACATGGAGGCGCGCGAGCGGATGGTTGACGGAATCATTGCGGCCTTAGCGACGGTGTATTCGATCTGGGTCGTTATCGCTGGCACGGCAGACATCAAAACCTTCCTACTCGGTGTTGTCCTGCTCGCTAGCGGCCTAATCTTCTATCCGCAAGTAAAAAAAGCGGCACAGCAGGCGAAAGAAAAACAAAAATTATCGGCATAGCCAAAAAGCGAACGTCCATTATGGGGGCGTTCGTTTTTTCTGTTTTAGGCAGGATCTTGTCTTTCGGAAGACGAAATATACAATGTAGTTCCATTTTACTTAAAAGAAAGAGGGGGCCAACTGATGAACAACAACGAACAACCGACAAAACGCCGCGGCATAACGGCGGAAGATTTGCTTCGCCTCCGCTCGGTGCGCGACCCGCACTACGCGCCGGACGGGACGCGCGCCGTGTTTGTGGAAAAATCGATTGATGAGGAAAAACAATACCGCTCCCATTTATGGATATGGGCGGCAGACGGCTCCGTCCGTCAATGGACGTTCGGCCGCTGGCGCGACATGAAGCCGCGTTTTCCCCAAGAGGTGAAATAATCGCCTTTTTATCTGACCGCTCCGGACGCACACAGCTTTGGCTTTTGCCCGCCAATGGCGGTGAGGCTCGCCAACTGACGTTTTTCAAAAACGGTGTGCGCGATTACGTTTGGTCGCCGGACGGGACGTTTCTCATCACCCTAACGACGCTTGGCGATGATGAAACGATTGAAGACCGCGAAGAACCGGAAAAGGTAGAAGTGAAGCGAGCCGACCTGAAACCGCGCGTGGTCGAGCGGCTGTATTACAAATCAGACGCGTCGGGTTTTCTTGACGGCAAACGGGCGGTGCTCACGCGCATCGATGTGCTGTCAGGAAAAAGCGAAGCGTTGACGGGCCGCGAGGAGGAAATCGGTTCGTTTGCGATTTCGCCAAACGGACGGACGCTCGCCTTTGTCGCCAACCGAAACGAGGATCCGGACACAACCTTTACGCGCGACATTGTTTTGCTTGATCTCGAATCGAAAGCGGAAACGAACTTGACGAACGGATGCGGCACATTCGCTTCGCTCGCCTGGTCGCCGGACGGAACGAAGCTCGCCGCCATCGGCCATGATCTTGCTTATCTCGGGGCTACGCTTCACCGGCTTTACGTCTTTGAGCCGGAGCGTGGAACGAAGCGGGTGTTGACCGCCGATTGGGATGTCCATCTCGGCGATGTCATGGTCGGCGACACACACGCTGATGCGAAAGGGCCGGGACCAATTTGGGCGAGCGACGGAAGCGGCCTGTATGTCACCGCCTTGGAGCGCGGACGCGTCAACTTGTATTTCGTCTCGCTCGCCGGCCCGATCGTTCCGGTGATCGAAGGCAACTTCCATTTATACGGTTTAGCCATCCACCCAAGTGAACAGCAAGCCATCGCCGCCATCAGCTCGCCTACGTCCGTTGGCGATTTATATGCGGTCTCGCTTGCCGATGGAACGAAAACGCGGCTTACGCGTGCCAATGAAGCGCTCGAAAACGAAGTGGTGTTCGCCGATGCCGAACCGTTTACGTATCGATCGGCGGACGGTTTGGAGATTCAAGGCTGGATCATGAAACCGCCTGAGCTTGACGAAGGGGAAAAGGCGCCGCTTGTCGTCGAAATTCACGGCGGGCCGCATGCGATGTATGGATTTACGTTTTTCCATGAATTGCAGCTGCTCGCTTCATCCGGTTATGCCGTGCTGTTTACGAACCCGCGCGGCAGCCACGGATACGGCCAGTCGTTTGTCAATGCGGTGCGCGGCGACTATGGCGGCATGGATTATGAAGACATTATGGCTGGCGTCGACGCCGCCATCAGCAAGTTCGACTTTATTGACAAAGAACGGCTTGGCGTCACCGGCGGCAGCTACGGCGGATTTATGACGAACTGGATCGTTGGGCATACCGACCGATTCAAAGCGGCTGTCACTCAACGTTCGATTTCCAACTGGCTCAGCTTCTCTGGCGTGAGCGACATCGGCTACTTTTTCACGAAATGGGAAGTCGGCTGCGACGTTTGGGAAGACGCTGAGCGGCTTTGGCATCATTCGCCGCTCAAATACGTCAAACACATGCGCACACCGCTTTTGATTTTGCACAGCGAACGCGATTACCGCTGCCCAATTGAGCAGGCCGAACAGCTGTTTGTCGCCTTAAAGCAGCTCGGGCGGGAAACAAAGCTCGTCCGCTTTCCGGACGCCAACCACGATTTGTCGCGCACCGGCAACCCTGCTCTTCGGCTTGAGCGTCTTCGCCATATCGTCGACTGGTTTGACCGCTATTTGAAAGGAGCATCGCATTAATCCGAAAGGAGAACCACCATGTACGCACTCGTCATCGGTGGGACAGGCATGTTAACCGACGTGTCGCTTTGGCTCGTGCGAGAAGGGTACCATATATCCATCGTCGCCCGGAACAGGGAACGGATGGAACGGCTCATCGCCCGCGCCGCACATCTTTAGGCCATTACCCCGCTTTTGGTCGATTATCGCGATCATGATGTACTATGTTCCTTGATTCACCAAACAATCAATGAAAACAGAGCCTTCGACCTTGTTGTCGCATGGGTGCACAGCGACGGGAAACAGGCGTTTCCGACCATCATCCGGGAAAATAGCAGACATCCCGGTCCTTGGCGTCTGTTCCACGTGCCCGGCAGCCGGGCCCATCCGGCCGAGGCAAAGCGGGAACTCCATTTGTCTTCCGCTTGCCTGTACCGGCAAATTCAGCTTGGCTTCGTGATCGAAGAGCACAGCACGCGTTGGCTCACCCATCAAGAAATCAGCAGCGGCGTCATTGACGCCATTCAGCGTGATGCGCCGTTTCATCTTGTCGGCACACTAGCATCAGAGAAGAAGCGGCCGCATTAATGGGAAGCGCCCTCTCGTTTGTACCGAGAGGGTGCTTTGTCCGCCTTTGGCGCGGATGGTTTCACGATGGAAGCAGTTCGACATAATCGCCCGTTTTCAAGCCGGCCGCGTTCGCTTCATCGGTGTCAATGTGCATATCTAACGCAAAATCTTCGCTGACGCGGACGATCACTTCGTCAAAAATGAGCGCCCGCTCCCCTTGCGTTTTCACTTTCACAACTTGTTTATCGCGGACGCCAAACGTCTCGGCATCTTTCGGCGTCATATGAATGTGACGCTTGGCAATGATCACCCCTTTGTCGACGGTCACCGTCCCCTTCGGCCCGTGAATCGTAATGCCCGGCGTTCCGTCAATATCGCCGGATAAGCGGACCGGGGGCGCGACGCCGAGCTTGAAGCTGTCGGTTTTCGAAATTTCAAGCTAGGTGAGCGAACGGACCGGTCCGAGGACGCGGACGTTTTCAATTTTCCCTTTCGGCCCTTCGACCGTCACCGTTTCCTTGGCGGCGAACTGGCCAGGCTGCGACAACGGCTTGAGCACCGTCAGCTCGGCGCCTTCGCCAAACAGCGCCGCCATGTGTTCTTTTGATAAATGAATGTGGCGATTCGATACCCCTACTGGAACCATCAATGGTGATCTCTCCTTTTTTGCTGGCTATGGTATGTTCTTTATATAACGTATCCATTTCCGGCAAAATTAAAGAGGCCGACCTCGCGTCAGCCCCTTGTTTTTGCCCCATATCCTAATTTTTTCAGCAGCGCAATCGCCTGCTCTTTTTCTGCCGCCGTCAGCGCCGAAACCGTTTCGTGAATTTTTTCCGCATACTCGGGAAATACGCGCTCAATAAACCGCCGCCCCTCTTCTGTAATGGACGCGTACGTGACGCGCCGGTCCTTTTCGCAGGCGCGGCGGACGATCAATCCTTTGTTTTCCAGTTTGTCAATGACGTAGGTGATGCTCCCGCTCGCCAGCAAAATTTTTTCGCCAATTTGCTGGAGCGGCTGATCCCCTTTATGGTATAACAATTCTAACACGGCAAATTCGGTCGGATTGACCCCGAATGAGTGGATTGATTTGTTCACTTGGTCGCTTACGGCGCGGTAAGCCCGCGACAATACGATAAACAACTTTAGCGATTGCTCGAGTTCTTGCTTTTTTTGTTCCATGCCATCCAACCCTTTGCATTTAACCATTTCTTACTTGCATTATACTTGAACAGCAAACAGGCAGGCAACCGTTTTTGCCAGGCGCTGGTCCATTTTTCTCGCCAGCGGCCGTTCCTTTCGCTATGATAATTTTGTTATAGGGCAGCGCTTGGGCGATTGTCACATTTGTGGAAACAGCGTATATGAAAAAATAAAGGCTGATGAAGGGGGAATTGGATGAACGGGGTATTGACCGGCAGTGTGCTGTCCGCCTTATCGACCGGACTTGGCGCTGTGCCGATTTTGTTTATGGCCAAATCGCTCACCCACCGCTGGCGCGATGTACTCCTCGCGTTTTCAGCCGGCATTATGATGGCGGCCTCGATGACAAGTCTTATTCCCGAGACCCTGCGGTCCGGCGGTTTTGAGGCGCTCGCCATCGGATTGGCGGCGGGGGTGCTCGTGTTAACGTTGCTTGAGATGACCGTCCCCCATATCGACTTGGAGCATACGAAAAGCGGCTTGCAATTCGACGAAAAGGCGATGCTCATCATCGCCGCCATTGCGATGCACAATCTCCCCGAAGGGCTGTCAGTCGGGTGAGCTACGCCTCAGACGGCGCTTCGCAAATCGGCAATTTGATCGCATTGGCCATCGGCTTGCAAAACGCGCCGGAAGGATTTTTGGTCGCCTTGTTTTTAGTCAATCAGCAGATTGGCCGCTTTAAAGCGTTTGTCATTGCCACGTTAACCGGCGCGGTCGAAATTGTGACGTCTTTGCTCGGCTTTTATTTAACCTCTCTCTTCCGCGGCCTCGTTCCATACGGGTTAGCGTTTGCCGCCGGGGCGATGCTGTTCATCATTTACAAAGAGCTCATTCCCGAAAGCCATGGCGACGGCAACGAACGGATCTCGACGTACGCCTTTATTATCGGCATTTTCGAGCGCCGCTTTGCCTTCTGTAATGCGCTTCGCAAATGGCAGACGATCGCTGTCAAACAAAATTTCGTCATCTTTGACCAAGTCAACGCCGCCAAGCGCTTGCTTTTTCAACTCTGATGTCAAATACGCCAAATCGCGGCCAACGATGCCCTTGAAAATGCTCATCAACAGCGGGCGGTCGTACACTCCGACCTTTTCGCGAATGCCGGCGATGCCAAAGCGCGGCCCCGGAAACTGCCGCTTCCATTCTTCCGGAAATTCCAAATCAAGCAACCGCACTTCCCCGTCAAGCGACAGCTTGCCGAACGTCGTCACCAACAATGCTGGCAAATCGGCGCTGAAGTTGACGGTCGGGTAAGCGATTTTGACGATTGCCCGCTTCAACCGCTTGCCGAAATAGGCGTTTACCCGCTCGCTCTCGCCAAGCTCTTCGATCGCAACGACTTCCCCTTTATGCTTGCGAAGCTGGTCTTGCTCTAGCTGCGGCAAGTCGGTCCATGTGCCGACTGTCAAGCCGAGCGCGATTCCTTCCGCTTTTTGGCGAATATCGTGTTCATCATGAAGCAAATACGTCGCAATGACTGCACTCATCGTCCATCCCTCTTTCAATATATGGCGAAATAAAAAAGCCCCTTCCTAAGAAGAGGCGTCATTCATTCATGGCGCTCTTCTTATCTCCCAGCGTTTCCGCTGCAAGAATTAGCACCGTGCTTAGCGTGCGCCAAGCCGGTTGCCGGGCTTCATTGGGCTCGTCCCTCCGCCTGCTCTTGATAAGAAAGCCTGCTCGTTTATGCACTTGTCAAACGATTGGCAAATTTACTTTGAATTATGACAGCCTTTGCCGCCGTTGTCAATCATTTTTTTAAAATAGCCTGGTCAACGTTGTCCCGTCAACGGTTCATTGCCGCTCTTTTTTTCAAAACAATCCGAGCCGGCCGATCCGCTCCGCCGCTTCGCGAAGCCGCGCTTCATCGGTCAACAATCCAACGCGCACATACCCTTCGCCGTGTTTTCCAAAACCGATGCCTGGGGCGACGGCGACGTGCGCCCGCTCAAGCAACAGATCGGCAAATTCGGCGGATGATGCGCCTTTTGGCAACGGAAGCCAGGCGAAAAATGATCCAGACGGCGCCGGCGCTTCCCATCCGATCGCGCGCAAAGCATGAATAAACGTATTGCGGCGCGCCTCGTACAAGGCAACGAGCTCCGCGACGCAGTCTTGCGGGCCGAGGAGCGCAGCTGCCGCCGCTTCTTGGACGGCGCCGAACAAGCTGACGTACAAATGATCTTGCAACAACTCAATGGCACGGATGATCCGCTCATTGCCGACAGCGAACGCCACGCGCCAGCCGGCCATATTGTACGTTTTCGAGAACGTGTAGATTTCAACGCCAATGTCTTTCGCCCCGTCCACTTCTAGAAAGCTGACCGGCTTTTGGCCGTCAAAGCCGATCGCGCCATAGGCAAAATCATGCACAACGGCTATGCCGTACTTTTCCGCAAATGCCACCGTTTCAGCAAAAAACTCCTTCGTCGCCGTCGCGCCGGTCGGGTTGTTCGGATAGTTTAAAAACATCAGTTTCGCCCGGTCGGCCGCCGCCCTGGGAATGGCCGAATAATCCGGCAGAAACTCATTCTCCGCGACAAGCGGCATCATTTCCATCCGCGCGCGGGCGAGCGCGATTCCCGACCAATAGTCCGGATAACCCGGGTCCGGGACGAGCACGACATCGCCCGGGTTGACGAGGCAAAGCGGCAGCTCGACAAGCCCGGCTTTGCCGCCGAACAAGATGGCGACCTCGCGGGCCGGGTCGATCGTCACCCCGTACTCGCGCGCGTAAAACGCCGCTACGGCTTTTTTCAAAAACGAGTAGCCTTGAAACGGCGAATATTTATGGTATTTCGGATTGGCCGCCGCCCGCTGCATCGCCTCGACGATATGCTTTGGCGTCGGCTGATCCGGATTGCCCTGCCCTAAGTTGATCACATCATAACCCGCCTTGATCTTCGCACCGACTTTCGCCACGAGCGAGGCGAAAAACTGCTTCGGCAGCTGTTCAAGCAGTTCGGAAAAGGGAAATTCGATCGTCATCGTCCACACCTTCTCAAACATTCTTGAAATTCTAGTGCAACATCATATATCGTTAAAAGCAAGGTTCATCACCAAAAGTTGTACTTGCACCTGTCATGAAAGTATGTTAGCTGTTTCTAGCCGAACCCGCAATGCAAAACGCTGGATATTTCTGTATCCGTATCCCCGACGTTTCATCAGCTTGATCTTGTTATTTGTTC
>NZ_JAFWFM010000147.1:0-4462 GCF_017515625.1 Geobacillus sp. | reverse complement strand
GGAATAAGGCTGCGCCAACGGTCGGGTCTGGCCGCTCGTTTGGCGCAGCCTTATTGTTTAGAGCTGGCGAAACCGATTACGCCAGTTCGAATGCCCAGTTGCCACTGCGGAAAATCGGCTCGCGCTTCCCGTCTTTCGTCACGCCGTCAATGTTCAGATCAGCTGAGCCGATCATAAAGTCGACGTGGACGAGGCTGTCGTTGACGCCGCGGCGGTCAAGCTCCTCTTTGGAAAGAGAGGCGCCGTTTTCGATATTGGTCGGATACGCCTTGCCGAGCGCCAAATGGCAAGCGGCGTTTTCATCAAACAGCGTGTTGTAAAAAATGAGATTGGACAGCGACACCGGCGATTGGTGCGGCACGAGGGCGACTTCCCCGAGGCGGCGCGCTCCGTCATCGGTGTCAAGCAAGTGCTTAAGCGTCTCATATCCTTGTTCGGCGCTGAAGTCGACGACTTGCCCGTCTTTGAACGTGAGCGTAAAACCATCGATCACGTTGCCGTTGTAATTGAGCGGCTTCGTGTTGCGCACTGTGCCGTTGACGCCGTCTTTATGCGGCATGGTAAACACTTCTTCGGTCGGGATGTTGGGATTGAAGCGCACGCCGCTTTGACTCGTCGCCGCGCCGCCGTGCCAGACGTGCCCGTCGACGAGCTCGACTGTGAGATTGGTGCCTGGCGCTTCGTAAACGAGCTGTTTGTATTGCTTGTTGTTTAAGTAATCGACGATGCGGGCGAGCCGGTCGTTATGTTCGCGCCAGGCAGCGATCGGATCGTCTTGGTCGATGCGGGTGATGCGGAAAATCGCTTCCCATAATTTGTCGATGGCTTCTTCATCGCGCAGATCGCCAAATACTTTTTGCGCCCACGCCGGTGTGGGGACGGAAATGAGCGACCAGCAGTTCCGGTCGGCCATAATGGCGCTCCGGTAGTTGGCGAGCGCTTGCGCTGCTGTTTTATTGGCGGTCGCGATCCGCTTTGGATCGACGTCTTTTAACAAGTCCGGATTCGGGGCGTGAATGGATAAAAAGGCAGCGCCTTGTTCGGCGAGTTCTTCCATCGCTCTTGCCCGCCACATCGGATATTCGGAAAACGCTTCTTCTGGGGCGTGGTGAAATTTAATGTATGTAAGCGCCTCGTCGTTCCACTCGACATACACGTGTTTCGCCCCGGTTTCGTACGCGGTTTTGGCGATTTTGCGGACGAGCGGCGCCGCTTCGAGCGGGGCGTTGACGAACAGCGTCTGCCCGGGCTGAATGTTCACCCCGACTTTCACCGCCATTTCGGCGTATTTGTCCAATTCCTTCTCCCAACGGTTCATCTTGTTCACTCCTTTTTTTGGATTCATCTCCACTTTATTATAATTCCCACCGCCTTGCAACTTAGGGAACTTTACATGTGGACGCTGTCCGGACGAGAGCGAAACATTCCGATGTAGGACGCGCCTCATGTTGGAATAACAGGATGGGTTGACACATAACGGTGTTGCCGCACATGGCGCTCGACTTGCTGCCGCCGTGGCTCGCGGGAGTGCTTTTGTCCGGCATTTTGGCCGCATCGTGACAACGGCCGATTCGCAGCTGCTCGTGATCACGAGCTCCATCAGCGAAGATATTGTCCGCCGCTCGCTGCGCCTTCGCCTGTCGGAAAAACAGCTTGTCGCGCTTTCCCGCGCGGTAGTGGTCATCGCCGGGCTGCTTGGCTTGGTGCTGGCGATGACATCGGAGTCGCTTGTGTATTTCATTGTCAGTTGGGCATGGGCAGGGATCGGCTGCACGTTGTCGCCGGCGATTTTGCTCTCTTTCTTCTGGAAGCGGTATTCCGGCGTCGGCGTCATCGAAACGATTGTGGCCGGTTTTGTCAGCACGGTCATTTGGATTTCTTCTCCGCTTGAGGCCATCGTTAGCTCGCGGTTTACGACATTTGCCATTGCGCTGGCGGCCGGGGTGCTGTTTAGCCTGTTGTTCCCTGACCGGCAACGGACGATGTAACCGATAACGTCAGTACATGAACATGAGGGTGTCCCGAAAGAAGCGGGGCACCCTTTCTGATTGTTGCGTATCTGCACTGAACGCTTGACGATATCTCGCTTCTTTTGAGAAAAGGAGGAGGTTCATCCACGAGCGGGACAGGCGATTTCCATCCGGTTGCGCCCGTTTTGTTTGGCTCGATAAAGCGCCTGATCGGCAAGGGAAAGAACGGTTTCCGCGCTCTCATTTGGTTGCGGGACGGCGACGGCGGCTCCGACGCTGACTGTGACGACACAAGCAGCGGGCGAGGAACCGTGCGGAATGGCGAGCCGCTCGACGTTTGCCCGCACCGCCTCAGCGGCAGCCGATGCTTCGGACGGCGAAGTGTGCGGCAAAATGACGGCAAATTCCTCACCCCCATAGCGCGCTGCCGTCCCGCCGTATTGCTTGGCTGTTTGTTCAAGCGACAAGGCGACTTTGCGCAAACAGTCGTCCTCGCATTGATGGCCGTACGTGTCGTTGAACCGTTTGAACGAATGCGGGCGTCGGCATCAGTCACCATAATCCCTTAGCTCGTATGTTCGACAATTTGCTCGTACAAGTGATCCATTTATCTTAGTAGCATGTTCTTTCTTTTCCCCTCCATTGAATCGTTCCTTTTCTCTAAAAATTAACATTGTTTATTTTATTTTCCGGTATGAGAGGCAAGGCGCCAATCCTTTTTCCTGTGAGGAAAGGCCTACTGCGATGGAACGAATCTTGCATTTATCATTCCATCATAACTTTTTGAAGATATTGTGAAATAGTGAGCAACTCTGCGCCGCCAGGCGAAAAAACGATTAAGATAAAAGTGTAAGGAACATCTTCCAAAACGAAAGGGGAGAAACACGATGGTTGTCAAATGGTTGCGCGAACACGTCACGGCATCGGTGTTGATGGTCGTATTCCGCTTGTATTTAGGATATGAATGGATGACGGCAGGGTGGGAAAAAATCACGCAAGGGTTTGACGCCACCGGATTTTTAAAAGGAGCGTTGGCGAAAGCCGCTGGGGAACATCCGGCCGTGCAAAGCTGGTGGGCGGCGTTTATCGAACACGTGGCGTTGCCGAATGTCGGATTGTTCAACGTTCTTGTGCCATGGGGTGAATTTCTCGTCGGGATCGCGCTCATTCTCGGATTGTTTACGACGTTTGCCGCCCTCATGGGAGCTGTGATGAACTTCGCCTTCATGTTCTCAGGCACGACGAGCACGAACCCGCAAATGGTGCTTCTTACCGTCTTTCTCCTCGTCGCCGGGGCCAATGCGGGACGATATGGCTTGGATCATTGGGTGCTGCCATATCTCCGCCACTGGTGGAGGGATAAAACGCATCGTCCACACCGACCGGCCTCATCGCATCAATGACCGTCACCAAGCCGCATGCGCTGCTTCAGGCTTCCTCCTTTTCCGAACGGCCGCTCCTTCTCCAACGTGGAAGGGGGTGGTCGTTTGCCGCGTCGGATAAAATGATTGGCTGTTCGAGAAAGGAATTTGGCGAATGACGGCGAAATGATATGCATATGGATGAAGCAGGAGACATGAACAAGTATTTGAAATCGTTTTCTGAAAGGTAACATACTAACCATTCAGTATTTTTTTATAAGGGATGGTGAAACGAATGAATGAAACACGCCCATACTGGCCGAGCGGGCTGCCGAAGGAACTCCGCTATGAGCTCGGCGAACAGCCGCTCTATGGCTATTTGCGCCATCGCGGCGAACGCGAGGAAAACGAGCCGGCGTACATTTTCTATAACAAGGTGATCACGTGGGGAACCTTGCTCGATCACGTTCACCGTTTTGCCCGCTATTTGCGGGAAAAAGGGGTGGAAAAAGGAAAGGTGGCGCCGTCTGAGTTGATCGAATGGGCGAAAGTGCATATGGCGGCGTTCAAGTATCCGCGTTATATCGAATTCATCGATGAATTGCCGGCGACGCCGTCAGGCAAAGTATTGCGAAAGCTGCTTCCAAGAGAATAAATATAGCGGCGGAGTTTGGCGCGGGCCGCCCCGCCTTTTCCGAAAAAAGGGGGATCACGGTGGACAATTTGCGGCAATTAACAGACGAACTGATGGCGAAAAAAGCGAGCGGCTGCTCGCCGCTTGGCCGACGGGGGGTTAATGGAAGTTAATGGGGAATCCCCCTCCGCCAGTGGCGGAGGGGGTGGCGCTGGGCTGTTTCTCTTTCATCGAGGGGCAGCGGTCGGATGCCGCATGTGAGAGGTGAAAAGTCGAAAAATACATTGACAATCCAATGGAAATGGAATATTCTTTAATTAGAAAGATGTCTAAATATCGAATGTTTTTGTCCGTATTTAGATAATTTCCTAAATGTCTAACTATAGACCGGCATGAAAAATCGTTTGCATGTGCCGCGTACGAAGCTGTGATAAACGAAAGATGCCCCTTTAGCGGTTCATCCAACGAAAACTCGTTTGCAAGGTGGGATCGCCATT
>NZ_JAFWFM010000146.1:0-6538 GCF_017515625.1 Geobacillus sp. | reverse complement strand
ATTAAGAAATTCCTTGTGTTCAAAATAGTATTGTCTGACATTGTACAATCCGACGTTGTACATGTTCTTGGCAATATGGCACAGTTCTCGAAGAGTCTAGTATTCTTCTTTGGTCAAACCATTTAGCAGTTGTTTGTACAAAAATACATTTTTTCACCTCCCATTTAACTATATTATACTATATTTTACTGAATCTATCCTATTTTCAGCAAAATATAGTTAAGGCGATTCATCTCCCACTTACTCCGCTTCGCTTCGTTGAAGTGGGAGTCTTCTCGCCTAATTAAGATAAAGTAGGCGGACAGCGGCGTTTGGCTGGCTGGCTTCAACACAACGGTGTTGCCCGAGGCGATGGCCGGGCCAAGTTTATGGGCCACCAAGTTCATCGGGAAGTTAAACGGCGTAATCGCTCCAATGACGCCGATCGGCTCGCGGACCGTCAAGGCGATGCGATGTTCCCCGCCCGGCGCGGCGTCAAGCGGCAGCGTTTCCCCGTGAATGCGCTTCGCTTCTTCGGCGGCGAATTTGTACGTTTGGATCGTGCGGGCGACTTCCCCTTTCGCCGTGGTGATCGGTTTGGCTGCTTCCAGTGCGATCAACCTTGCCGCTTCTTCCTGCCGCGCTTTCAGCTGCTCGCCGACCCGCTCTAAAATGGCGGCTCGTTCATGCGCCGGCATAGCCGCCATCGTTTGCCGCGCGGCGTACGCCGCCGCGATCGCTTCGTCGACTTCTTGTTCGGTGGCCACAGGGATTTCGGCAATCGTCTCGCGTGAGTATGGCGATTTCAGCTCCGTGTACGACTTGGCTTCCCGCCATTTGCCGTTGATGTATAGCTTCTGTTTCTGCACCGCGATTGACATCTTTTCACCCTTCCCTTCTTTTAAGCACGCGGCCGAAAATTTCCCCTTCAGTATATGTCCCGCATGCCCTGTTTATTTGTTTCATTCGCCATCGCGCATGAAAATTCTTCCACTTGTCCTTTGTTTACGAAAGCCGTCCGTTGCCATGCAGCGCCATCATTCGCCTCTCTCGTTACGGGTGACGTTCCCCTCTCTATGATAACACTCCGTCGCTCGGTTTGCCGCCAAACTGCTTGCCCCTGTTCGTGGAAAGACAAGCAACATAGCCCTTGGTCACCGGCCGCCCAACGTCGGCGCAACAATTCCCCAGCTAACCGTCCAGCTCCGCAAGGCATGATGATGGCTTTCTAACTCCTCCTTCTCCTATGTTTTTGTTGTATGATAAAAGCAGCCAAAAATAGTGTAGAGGGAGATTTGGAAATGAACATCAAAACACTCATCGACCTCACCATGCCGATCACGGCCCAAACTCCGGTGTACCCGGGGGATCCGAAGCCGAAAATCGAACCGGCGGCGACGTTCGCCCAAGACGGCTATCACGTCAGCCGCCTTGTGCTTGGGTCGCATAGCGGCACGCATGTGGATGCGCCGTTTCACTTTTGCGAACACGGTTGGCGGCTCGATGACGTGCCGCTCACGTATTTTCTTGGCCGCGGCGCCGTGATCAATGCCACCGGAAAAGCGGAAGGCGAAGCGGTGACGATGGCCGATGCCGCTCCGTATATCCCGAAGCTGTCGCCGGGAACCATTGTGTTGTTTCATACCGGCTGGTCGCAATACGCCGGAACAAAGCGGTATTTCCATCATCCGTACGTCGCGCCGGATGTGATTGAAGCAATGCTGGAG
This sequence comes from Geobacillus sp., assembly GCF_017515625.1. NCBI lineage: Bacteria > Bacillati > Bacillota > Bacilli > Caryophanales > Anoxybacillaceae > Geobacillus > Geobacillus sp. The sequence continues at coordinate 4,832 of NZ_JAFWFM010000146.1, read as the reverse complement.
CGGGGCGTGCGGACGTTTTTCATCGACGCGCTCAACATCGACCCGCCGGACGGTTCGTCGTTCCGCGCCCACGAACTTATTCTTGGCGCCAACGGGGTGATCGGGGAAAATTTCGTGAACTTCGAGCGAATCGATTTTGATGATCCGTATATTATTGCCCTCCCCCTTTCCTTGCCTGGCTGCGACGGTTCGCCTGTTCGGGCGGTGGCGGTGCAGTGGGCGTAACAAAGAAGGATGATGCAACCAAACGCCCCGCACATGCTTTGCACGGGGCGCGGCCTCGGGCTATTTGAGCCATTTGATCACTTTCGCCGGGTTTCCGCCAACGACCGCGTTGGCGGGGACATCTTTTGTCACGACCGCCCCTGAGGCGATGACAGCGTTGTCGCCGATCGTGACGCCCGGGTTGATGACGGCCCGCCCGCCGATCCAGACGTTATGGCCGATCACAACCGGCTTTCCGTACTCCAACCCGGAATTTCGTTCGTGCGGATCGAGCGGGTGAGTCGCCGTATAAATGTGCACACCAGGACCAATAAAACAATGGTCGCCGATTCGCACTTCACATACATCCAAAATCACGCCATCAAAGTTCATAAAAAAATTTTCACCGACGTGAATGTTGTAGCCGTAGTCGCAGCGGAAGTTCGGCTCGATAAACAAACAGCCGTTCTCCCGTTGAACCGAACAGCTCCTTCAGCAGAGCGGTTCGCTTTTCATATTCCGTTTCCAACGTTTCGTTATACAAACGAACGAGCCGCCGCGCCCGCTCCCGCTCCTTGACGAGCTCCGGATCAGCGGGATTGTACAAGTGTCCCGCTACCATCTTTTCTTTTTCGGTTTTCATCGAACCCCTCCAACATTTCATGCATTCGTTTCAAAACTCCATGGAATGATCTTATCGTCCTTCAGAAAAACCGTTCCCTGTCATCGTTTCGATGCGCACGCCTTCCCGATAATAGGCCTCCATCACATCCTTTGGCACCATGCTTCCACCCGTCGCCCAGCCAATATGGACGGCGTTTTTCATCTTTTCTTTCAAACCGTTTGCCTCTACGTACGTTTGCCCCGCCAAATCACGAAACAGCCGAACAGGCCCCGCCACCCCCGCCAAGGCGGACGGCTCTAAATAGATTTCCTCCGTTTCCACCATCGCCGCGAGCAAGCGGTAAAGCGTCGAATCGTCCACCGTATAGACGCCGCTGATGACGTTCTCAAGCATGTTCCCCACCAGCCGCGACGGCCGGCCCACCGCTAGCCCGTCCGCTTCGGTCTTATTGTCGAGGCCAAAATCTTGCACCGACACGCGGTCGTGCTCTCCTGTCATCAGGCCGAGCAGCATGCAAGGCGAATGCGTCGGCTCAGCGAAAAAGCAATGGACATGATCGCCGTACACGAGCTTCAGCCCAAACGTCACCCCGCCCGGACCGCCGCCGACGCCGCAAGGAAGATACACAAAGAGCGGGTGTTTTTCATCAACCGTGATGTTCATGTCCTCTAATTGCTTTTTCAGCCGAAACGCCGCCACCGCATAGCCTAAAAACAGATGGATCGAGTTTTCATCATCGATAAAATACGACGTTGGATCCTCGGCGGACTGTCTTCGCGCCTCTTCCACCACGTTGTTGTAATCAGTGAGATGTTCGATGACGGTGACCCCTTTGCTTCGCAATAAGTCTTTTTTCCATTGTTTCGCATCGGCTGACATATGAACGGTGACGCGGAACCCAAGCTTTGCCCCGATGATGCCGATGCTCAAGCCCAAGTTCCCTGTCGAACCGACGACCAGAGAATAGCGGGAAAAGAATTGCCTGAATTTCTCGCTGTCCATGACCGCATAGTCGTCTCCTATGGTGATCATCCCGTTGGCGAGCGCGAGGTCTTCGGCATGTTTCAGAACCTCGTAGATTCCCCCTCTCGCCTTGATCGACCCGGAGATGGGAAGATGGCTGTCGCATTTCAGCAACAGCTCCCCCTCAATGTTGGTCTGAAACATCTTTTCTAAACGCTGTTTCATGTTCGGAATCCGGACTAAAGGGGATTCGATGATGCCATAGGCCGGCCGCGTCTCGGGAAAAACTTTCGCGATGTAGGGGGCAAAGCGGCGCAATCGTTCTTCCGCCTCCTTGACATCGCGTTCGCGTAAAGGAATCGTTTGAATGGCTTGCGCAAACGCGTGATATTTTGGATTGCGCCAAAACACCTCTTCGGCCGCCATGATCATTTCAAGCAGCGGGAATTCCTTTACCCACTTTTGGATTTCGTTTTTGGTCATCATGCACCATCCTCTCCCATGCGTGTTTGTCGTTTCGCACCCTTGGCGGATGCCGGTCCAAAGTCCGCTTCATTGTTTGTCGAACCGTTTACCTCCAGTCTCGCGAAAACCGCTTCCATTGTCAATGGGGAGGAAGGAAAATGGGTTGTGGGCGACATTCAGGAGTGATCGCCAGCCTCGTCGGAACGGCCAAGCAAGGTGCGATCTGCTTGAAAAACGCCTGTCTTTCCATTATGATGAAAGAGGCAAACCATATCGTGGAGATGATGATCATGGGCAATCGCCGTGGTTTATCGCTTTTGTTTCTCGTGATGTTTTTGGTCATGGCCGGGTTTGGCATCATTATCCCTGTCCTTCCATTTTACGCAGAAAAAATCGGCGCGACACCAACGCAGCTCGGCTGGTTGATGGCCGTTTATTCGCTCATGCAATTTTTATTTGCGCCGATGTGGGGGAATTTATCGGACCGCTATGGACGAAAACCGATGTTGCTCATCGGTATTTCTGGCTTAGCACTTTCGTTTTTCTTGCTCGCCGTCGCGACAAAGCTTTGGATGTTGTTTGCCGCTCGCATCATCGGCGGATGTCTATCGGCGGCCACGATGCCGGCCGCTATGGCGTACGTCGCAGATGTGACAACGGAAGAAGACCGGGGCAAAGGAATGGGGATGATCGGAGCGGCCGTTGGGCTTGGATTCATTTTCGGACCGGGGATCGGCGGCGTGTTCTCGAAAGCGAGCTTAACCGCTCCGTTTTGGATGGCAGGCAGCTTGGCGCTCTTGACCGCTCTATTCGTTTTCGTTTTCTTGCATGAGTCGCTTCCTAGAGAAAAACGAACGAATATACGAACAAAGCGGCCCTCGCTTGCGGCCTCCCTCCAAGGGCCTGTAGCGCGCCTATACTTACTGCAGCTGATCACAACGTTTTCCCTCGCTGGACTTGAAGCGACGTTCGCCTATTTTGCCGCTGAACGTGCGGGGCTTTCGTCGACGGAACTTGGCTACATCTTTATGATCATGGGGCTTGCAGGGGCCATCGTCCAAGGAGGGTTGCTTGGAAAACTGATCCGCTCATTCGGGGAAGGAGCTGTCATTCGTGTCGGGCTGTTCTTGTCAGCAGTTGGCTTTTTTCTCATTTTATTCGTTCACAGCTTTTGGACAGCCGCGCTCTATTTAACGATTTTCGGCATTGGAAACGGCGTCATCCGCCCGTGCGTCTCCGCGTTGTTGACGAAATATACGGCGGATGGCCAAGGAAGCGCAACAGGCGTCTTATCATCGTTCGATTCGCTCGGCCGCATCGGCGGTCCGGCGATCGCCGGCTGGTTGTTCACCTTAAAGTCCAGTTTGCCATATATGGCAGGGATTGTGCTAACATTCATTTCCTTTGCTGTTTTTCACTCGTTTCAACGAACGATGATGCAAAAAGACTCGGCCCTTTGACACAAGAGGAGGACGGATGTGGACATCCCCTGTTACAGATCAGCGAGAAAGCCCACTCCTTGAGGGGTGGGATGAAAGCGAGCCCCGTCTAACCTAGCGCACTGGTCACAGGTGCGCCGCCCATTGGGGTACATCCTAACCCGATGGGACGGGGTGATGACACACCCCTGAATTTGGGCGTTGTCCGAACCAGAAATGGATGAGGACGCAAACGACCCAAGAATCCCACGCCTTTAGGCGTGCGGAGTGTCAAAATCACGCACGGAAGTGAACGTCTTATGCATTGGGGTGATCAAACATCATCATCTGCACAAAGGAGAAGGAGCGCCTTGAACATCGTTCCAACCAAACAGTTGGACCGCGCCATCGTCAACCAGTTTTTCACCAACCATTGGGGAAGTCCGCAAATGGTTGTTTCAACCGGCATCTATACCTGCAGCGAGCTGGATGGATTTGCGGCTGTTGAGAACGGTCAGCGGATCATCGGACTGATTACATTCATCATCCGTGGCAGCGAATGCGAGATCATCTCGCTAGACAGCATAATGGAAAACCGCGGCATCGGCAGCGCCCTTTTGCATGAGGCAGAGGCATGGGCGAGACAACAAAGGTGCACGGCTGTTCAACTGATCACTACCAACGACAACTTGCATGCCCTTCGTTTCTATCAAAAGCGCGGCTATCAAATTGTGAACGTCTTTCCCAACGCTGTCGACAAGGCGCGACAAATCAAGCCAAACATTCCGAAAACAAGTCCTGACGGCATTCCTATTCGAGATGAGTTGTTGCTGGTCAAACCACTGGTGTGACACGAGGTGATGATGACGCCGCATCGAAAAAGAAGCACCGGCCTTCTCCCAAGACCGGGAGTCAGTCAAGACTTTGTGGAGAACATTTTTTCGGTTCACTACGGGCGTTGTCAATCACTAGTTAGCGAACCATTTTCAGGAATTGATATCGTAAGCGCTTTCGGACTCTCATCCCTCATCTTGAAGTGATGATATTGTATTCCATTTTTTTACACCCAACCACCATCCCGGAGCGCCGACAACGCTTGATGGATCGGCGTCCCGGATGACCGCTGCAGACACGGTAGATTCTGACGCACCACATCT
>NZ_JAFWFM010000145.1:0-12047 GCF_017515625.1 Geobacillus sp. | reverse complement strand
TTTTTTGTCCCCGTCGCCCTTGACGACTCTTCCGCACCTTTGGCGGGTGTTGGTCAAGGGCGAATCCGGCCCTCCGCATGCCCCACGATGCTCAATGGGATGATCTGTGTGGAGTTTTCATAGAACTTTTGACGCTACCCTGCCTTTCCTAACGCCCGGCGGCGCACCCTTTGATGAGCAGTTCGTACACCGGATCGGCGAGCGCGGCTAGGTCGTACTTTTGCTCGTTCATCACCCACGTCGTCACCGTTTCATCAAGGGTGCCAAAGATCATTTGCCGGGTGAGCCGGACGTCTAAATCTTGGCGAAATTCCCCTTTTTCCATCCCCTCCATGATGATGCGGTCGATGAGCCGCAAATATCCTTTCAGCACGTCATTAATGCGATGGCGCAGCTCTTTGTTCGACTGACGCAACTCAAGCTGCGTCACGACCGCCATATGCGGATCAGCAGCGAGGGCGGAAAAATGAGTTTTCACCAACACATACAATTTCTCTAGGGGGCTTGAAATTCCTTCTGTCTCTTGTTCAATTTTCTCGATGAACGCCCCCATCTTTTCCTGAAAAAGCGAAATTAAAATATCCTCTTTGTTTTTAAAATAAAGGTAGATCGTGCCGTCGGCGACACCGGCCTGCTTGGCGATTTTCGACACCTGTGCTTGATGGTAGCCGTGCTCGGCGATGACGACGACGGCCGCGTCAATAATTTGCTTGAACTTCGGCTTTTCTCTGCGCAATCGTCATTCTCCTTTGCTTCCGATCCCCATCTTCAAGTGAATGAATCATCATTCATATTCCCATTTTACGAATTGTTCCGACGATTTGTCAAGCCTTATTTTTTTCTTGCTCTGCGAGAACACGGCGCAAAATTTTGCCGACCGCCGTCTTCGGCAATTCGCTGCGGAACTCGTACAGGCGAGGCACTTTGTAAGCAGCCAGGCGCTGGCGCATAAACACGTCAAGCTCCTGTTCGCTGCACATCTCCCCCGGCTTTAACACGACGAACGCTTTCACCGTCTCGCCGCGGTACGGATCCGGAACGCCGATCACGGCCGCTTCCTGCACTTTCGGGTGCTCATACAGCGCTTCTTCGACTTCGCGCGGGTAAATGTTGTAACCGCCGGCGATAATGACATCTTTCTTGCGGTCGACGATATAAAAATACCCACGCTCATCCATATAGCCAATGTCGCCGGTGTACAGCCATCCGTCGCGCAGCACTTGCTCAGTCTCCTCCGGCTGGTTCCAGTAGCCTTTCATCACTTGCGGCCCGCGCACGACGAGTTCTCCACGCTCGCCGGGCTTTGCTTCCTCACCCGTTTCCAAGGAAACAATTTTCGCGTCCGTATCCGGCCGCGGAACACCGATGCTTCCTTTCACCCGCTCCCCGTCCCAAAGAAAGTTGCTATGGGTGACAGGGGATGCCTCGGTCAACCCGTATCCTTCAATCAATTTTCCGCCCGTCACCTGTTCAAACTGCTCCTGCACCTCAACCGGTAGCGGAGCGGATCCGCAGATGCAGACGTTGATCGAAGATAAATCATATTTCAGCAAATCCGGATGGTTCAACAAAGCGATGTACATCGTCGGTGCGCCTGGGAACATCGTCGGCCGGGTGCGCTCGATTGCTTTTAATGTTTGCTTGACATCAAAGCGCGGGAACAGCACCATTTTGCTCGCCATCATCACGGACAAATTCATCACCGTCGTCATGCCGTACACGTGGAAAAACGGAAGCACACCGAGCACCGTTTCTTTTCCTTTTTCGCATTTATACACCCAATGGGCGCACATGAGCGTATTGGCGATCAAGTTGCGATGCGTCAACATGGCCGCTTTCGGATGTCCCGTCGTGCCGCCTGTATATTGCAGCAGCGCCACATCTTCCACGGGGTCGATGTCCACCCCGATCGGAGCGGTTTCCTTGCGGCTCATGATCGTACGGAACAGATGAACAGTTTCGCTTTCCGCGATGCGGACAATCGGCATGTTTTGCTTCCATTGCACAAGCGGATACAGCCATTTCTTCACCGTGGGCAAATACTCTTGCATTCTCGTGACAATCCAATGCTTGACCGGCGTCCTCCCTTTCACCTTTTCCGTCTTTGGATACAAAAGATCCATCGTCACGAGCACCGAGGCGCCGCTGTCGTTCAGCTGGTATTCAAGCTCATACTCGGTGTAAAGCGGATTCGTCTGCACGACGATGCCGCCCGCTAGGAGCGTCCCGTAGTAGCTGATCACCGCCTGCGGGCAGTTTGGCAGCATCACCGCCACCCGGTCTCCTTTTTTGAACACCAAGGCGGCGCAAAATTTCAACTGCCTTTTATTGGCGACACAAAATTCTATATGCGATTCGTTCTCTTGGTCATCCAACACTAAAGGGAATCGTGGAAAGCGATGAAACTTACTTTTTAGAAAGTGAAAAAGGCAAAAAGTTCATCGCTCACAGAAAGGCTCGTAAACGTGGCGGTGTAGCCAAAAAACGTGGCATTTCTGAAGAACAAATTTGTGTGGTAGTTGCACACGATAGAAACGGACAAATCCTTTCCCAAATGGTAGGAAGAGGTCGTGTTACGGCTATGGAAATTGATGAGGTGTTAGGAAAACATATTGACACCTCTGCTTTGCTATGCACAGATACAGCAACCAACTATAAAAAATTCGCTACGATGAAGGAATTACAACACGAAGCCATTAATGTTTGCAAAGGTGTCTATACAAAGAAAGGAATTTACCATATTCAACACGTCAACGGGTATCATACTCGTTTGAAAAAGTGGATGGATAGGTTTCAAGGTGTAGCAACGAAATACCTTGATAACTACTTATTCTGGCATCGTTTTCTTGAATTGAATAAGAAGATACCGAAAAAAGAACAAGCGAAAGAAATGTTCCTTGCCTCTTGCCAACAAGTAAATTTTACAACTGTTGAAACAATTAGAAGGAGTGCATAAATCAATCCCCTCCTAAGGCATTGACCTTGTAATTACTTCAATGACTAACGTAAGAACACCTAAAACGATGGTCATTAAAGTTGAACTGAATAATACTTTTCTACTGACAACAGTAAATTTTTGGTTTTTAATGAACTTTCGATAAGCAAAATAGACGAAAATACCCAATATAATTGAGAAAATCCAACTTATTAAGCCCACTTGTGTAACCAATTTTCGCCAATCGAAAACCCAAAAGTATAGAATGGCGAAATGAATGGCTACTAAGGGTATCGTTATGATTACCGATATTAACCTTAACATAATCATCACTCCCAGATTTATTATACCATTATTTTTAAAAAAATTTGGTAAACATTTATTGAGGTTATTAGCAACAATTTTTTAGAAAAGAGCCTTCCGAAAAAATCGATGGCGTCTTTGTCGCCATATTGTTCCGCCGTCTCCCACAAATAGTCGGAAAGCGTTTTCTTTGGATAGTCGAGCGTAGCAGGAATGGACGGCGGATAATGAGCGAGCCACGGTTTTTCCATATGCATCCCTCCTTGTTTCTATTTTATTTCACTTTTTGTAATTTTTCATCTAAAAAACGCCTCGCCTGAGCGAGACGTCACCAAAACCAGTACACCAAACCAATGAAGAAAAAGCACGCGCAAATGACAAACAAGATTTTCGCCAGCACATCGACCGATCGGTTGCGCACCGCCATATACGCGATGCCGGCGATCAAAAACAGCCCGACCGCAATCAACAACCATTTGACTACTGCGTTCATTCGGTTGTTCCCCTTTACTGAATCCCTTCGCCGATGACAAACGACAAACCGACGGAAATGACCATCGAGATAAAGCCGACCGCCCGGTTGTCGTTGGCGATTTCATCATCGATGTTAAACTTCGGCGTCAAAAATTCATAAATAAAATACGTAGCGAGCAGAAGCAAAAACCCGTACACGCCCCAGCCGACCATCGACAACAGCGACTCATGGTGGGCGAGCGCGTAACGAAAAATATTGGCAATGCCAAAAATCTTTCCGCCGGTTGCCATCGCCACTGCCATATTGCCTTTTTGAATTTCTTCCCAGTTTTTATACTTCGTGACGAGTTCAAACACGGCCAAAAACACCACGATGCACAGCACGGCGACGCTGAAATTGGCAGCGGTTCTCACCATTTCGTGCTCCCAAAACGGCGCCATCATTCTCGCCCCCATCATTTCAGTTCCACGACCGTCACCCCGGTCCCGCCTTCATTCGCCTCACCAAATCGGAAGCTTTTGACCGCCCTGTGCTGCTTTAAAAACTGCTGCACCCCTTGACGGAGCGCGCCTGTCCCTTTGCCGTGGATGATGGAGACGCGCGCATATCCGGCGAGCACGGCGTCATCCAAGTATTTCTCAAGCCGAAGGAGCGCATCTTCGTACCGTTCGCCGCGCAAATCAAGCTCAAGGCTCACATGGGCGTCCTTGCCTTTCACGGTCGCAATCGGCGTCACGTCGTTCACCGGCGCGCTGCCGATGTATTCTAAGTCACGCTCGTGAATTTTCATTTTCAAAATGCCGAGCTGCACTTGCCATTCATCGTCCGACACTTTTTCGATCAAGTAGCCTTTTTGGTTGAGGCTCGTCACCTTCACTTCATCACCCGGCTGGAATACATGGCGCGGCGCCTGTTTTTTTGCTCTTTTCCGTTTCTCGACTTTCGGCACGGCGGCGGCGAGCCGCTGTTTTGCCTCGGCGAGCTCATGTTCTTTCACTTCCGCCTGCTTTTCTTTTTGCAGGCGGCGCAGTTCATGGATCACCCGCTCGGCTTCGCGCTCGGCGGCGCGGATGATGTCCGTTGCCTGCTTCGCCGCTTCAGCCAGCCGCTCTTCTTTTTCCTCTTCGAGCGCTTCGAGCTTTTGCTCCCACTCGGCGCGCAGCCGCTCCGCTTCCTCCAACGCCGCGCGCGCCCGTGCTTCGTCTTCCTCGGCTTGCTTTTTGCTCCGTTCGAGCGACGCGATCATGTTTTCCACGTTATGGCTTTCCGCGCTCACTTGCGCTTTCGCCCGCTCGATAATCCGCTCATCCAACCCCAAGCGGCGTGAGATGTCAAAGGCGTTGCTGCGGCCGGGAATGCCGATCAATAGTTTATACGTCGGACGGAGCGTTTCGGTGTCAAATTCAACGCTCGCGTTCACCACCCCGGGGCGGTTGTAGCCGTACGCTTTCAATTCGGGATAATGCGTCGTCGCCACCGTCCGCGCCCCGCGCCCGTGCACTTCATCCAAGATGGCGATGGCAAGCGCCGCCCCTTCCTGCGGGTCGGTGCCTGCTCCGAGCTCATCAAACAGCACAAGGCTTTGGCCATCGACATGGCGCAAAATGTCGACAATATTGACCATATGGGACGAGAACGTGCTCAAGCTTTGTTCGATCGACTGCTCGTCGCCGATATCCGCGTACACTGCGCGGAACACCGCCGCTTCCGATCCGTCGGCCGCCGGGATAAACAGCCCCGCTTGCGCCATTAATGTCAACAAGCCGACCGTTTTTAACGTCACCGTTTTCCCGCCGGTGTTTGGGCCTGTTATGACGATCGTCGTATAATCGCCGCCGAGTTCAATGTCATTCGGCACCGCCTTTTCTTGATCAAGCAGCGGATGGCGGGCCTGCACAAAGCGAAGATAGCCTCGGTTATTGACCGCTGGCTTCGCGGCTTGCAGCCGGCGGGCGTATTTCGCCTTGGCAAACGCAAAATCGAGCGCCGCAAGCGACTCAACCGCCCGCGCAAGCGGTTCAGCCTGCTCAGCGACTTTTGCCGACAGTTCGCGCAAAATGCGTTCGATTTCTTGCTTTTCTTTCGCCCGCGCTTCGCGGAGTGCGTTGTTCAACTCGACGACCGCCTGCGGCTCGATAAACAGCGTCGCCCCGGACGCCGACTGGTCGTGGACGATGCCGCCATAGGCACTGCGATACTCTTGTTTCACCGGAATGACATAGCGGTCGTTGCGGATCGTAATGATGGCGTCCGACAGCCGCTTTTGCGCCGACGGCGAGCGAATGATGCTCTCAAGCTTCTCGCGGATGCGCGCTTCCACTGACCGAATTTGCCCGCGGAGCGAACGGAGGCGGTCGCTTGCGGCATCCAATACCTCGCCATGGTCGTCGATCGAACGGCGAATGTCATGCTCAAGCGCCGGCACCTCCACGAGCTCATCGGCATAAATGGACAGACGATCCAATCCCCCCTGCTCTTCATGCAGATCCATAATCAGCCGTTTCATCTGCCGGCTTGCGGTCAAGGTGGATGCCGTTTCCACGAGTTCTTGCGGACTGAGCACGCCGCCGATCGACGCCCGTTTCAAATGAGGGCGAATGTTGACAACTCCGTCAAGCGGCGCATAGCCAGCAAGTCGCAAAACAGCGGCCGCTTCATCCGTTTCCTCAAGCCAAGCGGCCACCTCCTCCAAATCGGATGACGGCATGAGCGCCTCGATTTTTTCCAAACCGAGCGGCGAGGACGCATGCTCAGCCAACTGCTCTTTCACTTTATCGAACTCCAAGGTGTGAAGCACTTTTCGTTGCACGTATCTGACCCCCAGCTCATTCATTTCGTTCGTTTGTCGCGCAAAAACTGCCGCAGCTTGTCAAGCGGCCATGTGTTGATGACCGTTTCGTTCTTGATCCAGCCTTTCCTTGCCGTCGCCACGCCAATAGCCATATCATCAAGCATGTCCAAATGGTGGGCGTCCGTGTTAATGGCAATATACGCCCCCGCTTCCTCGGCTTTTTTCACGTAAGCTGCCGACAAATCGAGACGGCTCGGGTTGGCGTTTAACTCAAGCACCGTGTTCGTCTCGGCCGCGAGTTTCATGAGCCGATCGAGATCGACGTCATAACCGCCGCGCTGGCCGATGAGCCTTCCGGTCGGATGGGCGATGACATCGACGTACGGATTGCGAAACGCCGCCTCGAGCCGCTTCATGATCGCCTCGCGCGGCTGTTTGAACGCAGAGTGAATGGCGGCGATGACAAAATCCAGCTCCTTGAGCACGTCATCATCGTAATCGAGCGTCCCGTCCGGCAAAATATCCATCTCAATGCCGGCGAGGATGGTAAAATCCGAATAGCGCGCGTTCAGCCGTTCGATTTCCTCGCGCTGGCGCCGCAATCGATCCGGCGTCAAACCGTTGGCGACTTTCAAAAATTGCGAATGGTCGGTGATGGCCATATACCGATAGCCGCGGCGGCGGCACGCCTCAACGAGCTCCTCAAGCGAACACGCCCCGTCGCTCCATGCCGAATGCATATGCAAATCGCCTTGAATGTCTTCAAGGCGGACAAGCGGATATCGATCCGAATAGCGCTCGATTTCCGTGCCGTCTTCACGCAGCTCCGGGGGAATGTGCGGCAGCCCGAAATGGGCGTAAAACGCCGCTTCATCCGGGAACGTTTTCACCTTGCCAGTCGCTTCGTCTTCCACGCCGTATTCGCTGATTTTCTCCCCGCGCTCTTTGGCGAGCTGGCGCATGCGCACGTTATGCTCCTTCGATCCGGTGAAATGATGGAGCGCGGTCGCAAACTGCGCCCCGCTAACCAGCCGGAAGTCGACGGCCACATCGTCGTCATAGCGAAGCAGAAGCGACACTTTCGTTTCCCCAGCAGCGATGACCTCGCGGACACGCTCAAAACGAAGAAGCCCGTCGCGCACCGCAGCCGGACGGTCGGTGGCGATGACATAATCCAAATCTTTCACCGTTTCGTTTACGCGACGCAAACTGCCGGCCCGCGAGAAGCGGATCACGCCATCAAGACAAGCAAGCTGGCGTTCCACATCCGCCGCGGCGGCGAGCACCCGAGCGAGCGGCAGCCGCTCAGGGCGTTTGCCCGCCTCCTCAATCGCCGCCAACAACTTTTCCTCCGTTTTCGCGCCAAAACCAGGAAGCTCCCGCACTTTTCCCACCAGACACGCTTCTTTCAATCCATCCATATCGACAATACCGAGCTCTTGATGCAGCTTGGCGATTTTTTTGCCGCCAAGCCCCGGGATCTTAAGCAAGGAAAGAAGCGTTTCCGGAATATCGCGCTTTAATTCCTCGAGCACCGATGATGAACCGGTTTCGACAAACTCGGTGATGATCGCCGCCGTGCTTTTGCCGATGCCGGGAATGGCGGTGAAGTCGCCGATTTCCGCGAGGCTCCGCTCATCCGTTTCCAAGGCGTTCGCCGCTTTGCGGAAGGCGTTGACCTTAAATGGATTTTCTCCTTTGATCTCCATATACAGTGCGATCGTTTCAAGCAGGCGGATGACTTCTTTTTTATGGACGCTCATCCCCATTTCCTCCCTTTCCCGCAAAACCGCGGCCACGCCCGGTCAGACGCGGCCATGAATCCACCAGTTGCCAAGCATCTCCGACAACACCGGCGTATGTTTCACAATCACGGTCGCCATAAGCGAACGCTGCAGCTGCTCCTGCACGCTGTCAATCGGCACGAGCGCCCCGATATACAACAGCAAAAAGACGAGCAAATACACTTCCGCAAACCCGAGCGCCGCCCCCGCCAGACGGTTGACGCTTCGCAAGAGCGGCAGTTGGGCGACGAAATCAAGCATCGAGCCGATGATTTGCAGGACGATTTTCACAGCAAAAAACAAAAGCGCAAAGGAAATCGCCCGATAATAGGCATCGTCCAAATGCGTGCTCTGAAACAGCAGCTTCATCGTCTCCGGATCTCCGAACGTCGGATACGGAATCCAAAGGCGCAATGTCGGCACAAACCGTTCATAATAGCGATAGGCGACGAAAAAGGCGATGAGAAACCCGGCCATATGAATGAATTGAAGGATAAAGCCGCGCTTCAGCCCGATCATCGCCCCCATCAACAGGACAAACAGCAGCACGACATCAATCATCCTGTTTCCCGTCCTTTTCCTGTTTCAGCTGTTCCGCCAGCCGTTGATATTGTTCTTTCAGTTTGAGATACTCACTGGCGATGTTGACGGCTGTCAACACGGCCAGCTTCGGCACATCAAGGAGCGGATTTTTCTCGCTGAATTCATGCATTTTATCATCAACGAACGCCGCCACGAGCCGGATGTGGGCCGGGCTTTCCGCGCCGACGATCGTGTAGTCTTGTCCATAGATGCGGACGCTCACTCGCGTTTTTGGCTGTTCTGTCAAGCTTTCTCCCCCATTTCGCCAAATCCTACTGTTTATCATATCATGAACGCTGGTATAATGGAAAGAAGCGACACACAGCAACGATAGAGAAGATAAAGGAGCGATCGAACGTTGTCAAACTATGTGATTCAAGCCGACCAACAGCTGCTTGAGGCCTTGCGCGCCCACTATGAAGGCGCCTTGTCCGACCGGCTTCCGGCTGGAGCGTTGTTTGCCGTCAAACGCCCGGATGTCGTGATCACCGCCTACCGCTCAGGCAAAGTGCTGTTTCAAGGGAAAGCGGCGGAGCAAGAAGCAGCGAAATGGATATCAGGGGCGATCGCCTCAAACGAAACAGCTGACCACCAGCCGTCCGCTTTGGCAGCTCATCAACTCGGGTCTCTTTCCGCCATCGGTTCCGATGAAGTCGGCACCGGCGATTATTTCGGCCCGATCGTCGTCGCCGCCGTCTACGTGGATCGGCCGCATATCGCCAAAATCGCGGCGCTTGGCGTGAAAGATTCGAAACAATTGAACGATGAAGCGATCAAACGGATCGCACCAGCCATCATGGAAACCGTGCCGCATGCGGTCACCGTGCTGGATAACCCCCAATACAACCGCTGGCAGCGAAGCGGCATGCCGCAGACGAAAATGAAGGCGCTCCTTCACAACCGGACGCTCGTGAAACTCGTTGACGCCATCGCGCCCGCCGAACCAGAAGCAATCATCATCGACGAATTTTTAAAACGGGATTCGTATTTCCGTTACCTTTCCGATGAAGATCGCATTATCCGCGAGCGGGTGCACTGCCTTCCCAAGGCGGAAAGTGTCCACGTATCAGTCGCCGCCGCCTCGATCATCGCCCGCTATGTGTTTTTAGAGGAGATGGAGCAATTATCCCGCGCCGTCGGCCTCCTGCTTCCAAAAGGTGCCGGCGCCATCGTTGACGAAGCCGCCGCCCGGATCATCCGCGCGCGGGGGGAAGAAGCGCTCGCGGCGTGCGCCAAGCTTCATTTCGCCAATACGAAAAAGGCGCTTGCCATCGCCAAGCGCCGGTAGTGAAGGAGTGGGATTGATGAACAATGATGTTTGTTTGAGTTTATCTAGCACCACGGGTAATATGTGTGTCCCTGCATCCCGTCATGAAGAAAGGGTGCCCCGTTCTCTTGGGACACCCCTTTGCCGCACATTCAGCCTTTATCGCTCACGCCCGCTCTTCCAGCGCGGCGACGACTTTTTCCGCCGTGCTTCGGCTTGATTGCGGATTTTGCCCGGTGATCAAGTTACCGTCGCGCACCGAGAAATCGGTCCATTTCTCGCCGTGGACGAAATTTGCACCGCGCAGGCGCAGCGTCGACTCGAGCAAAAACGGCATATGCACATCAAGCCCGACTTCACGCTCTTCTTCATCCGTAAATGACGTGACCGTTTTTCCTTTCACAATCGGCGTGCCGTCTTTGTATGTGGCGTTCACCAGCCCTGACGGACCGTGGCAGACAGCGGCGATGATGCGCCCGTCTTCGGCAAACTGCTGCAAGACGTATTGCAGCGTTTCATTGTCGGGAAAATCGAACATCGTCCCGTGTCCACCGGGAAGGAAAATGGCGTCAAACCCGTGTGCATCATCCTTGCTTAAACGTGTTGTGTTCTTCAGCACTGCTTCCGCCTCCGCCCAAGACGGGTCTTTTTCATTGATGCTGCGCGGGTCAAGCGGCACCTCGCCGCCTTGAATGCTCGCCACTTTCACGTCATACCCTTTTTCTTTAAATACCAAATACGGTACGGCAAACTCCTCAAGCCAAAGCCCGGTTTTATGGTCGTCGGTGATCGTCGTATGGTTCGTCACCACCATGAGCACTCGTTTCGTCATGCGGCAGCCCTCCTTTAGGTTTTGGAATGTTCTCTACTACTCATCATACTTTATGTTGGGCAAAAGAGGAAAAAATATGCTTTGTGAAATGGAAAAGGAATGAATCGCTGGCGGACGATCAAGCAACGAGCACCTATATTTCGTTGATGAGGAGAGGCGGCATCGTGCCAGCTCTCCTGAAAAAGAACGCCGCCCCCAGCATGCGGGGAGCGGCGTTGACTCGCCTTCCTAACTGATTTTTTGTTGTTCCAGACCATCCACTTCGCTCACTGGCTGCCGAAACGGCCACCAGTTCGCGCGGCCGAACGTGCGGACCATGACCGGCACAAACAGCGGCAGAACGACGAGGGCGTAAAGGAGAAGCCCTGTCAGCACAATCGTCGCGATTTGCAAGAGCGACAAGACACCGGACGGATACATCGCGGCGAACGTTCCGCCTAAAATCACGGCGGCCGAGATGATGACCGGCCCCATATGGCCCATCGCCGACAGCATCGCTTCCTTCACCGGCCAGCCGCGGTATTCGTTGAACCGATCCATGAGGAAGATGCTGTAGTCGATGCCAAGCGCCAACAGCAACACAAAGGCGAAGAACGACACCGCCCAGTTCAAGCCGGCATAGCCGAGGCCGTTGACGAAAATGAGTTCGGTGACGGCCATCGATGTGTAATACGTCAGGACGAGCGACAAGATCAAATAGAGCGGCATGATAAGCGAACGAAGGAGCGCTGCGAGCACGATGGCGATGCCGATCAACATCAGCACGGCCGTCCGTTTATAGTCGGCGTTTGAGATCGCCTGCAAATCGGCGTACGTGCTGGTGACGCCGCCGACAGCGATCGTCGCGTCTTCCCACTTCGTCCCTTTCACCGCCCGCTCAGCGGCGGTGTGAATGTCATCCACACGGCTGAGCGCCGATGTCGAATACGGATTTTCTTGTGAACTACCCACCACCTACGCTTCGCTTAGAGGTGGGGGCTTCAAGCGACTTGTGTGTGTTCGCTGAACGGTAAGCCACACACAAGAACCCTTTACGCTTCCCTTCGTTCCGAAGGTGTCCGTTCTAGCCATATTCTAT
>NZ_JAFWFM010000144.1:0-7816 GCF_017515625.1 Geobacillus sp. | reverse complement strand
GTGCTAGTTGAGCGCTAAAGCTCAACTAGCACCACGGGTTTCCCTTCTTTCTTTATTTGAGAACGAGTATAGAAGAAAGAGGTAGGCTTTTGAAACGACCCTTTGCAAAACCGTTACAAGGAATTCACGCCCATTTCACATCATGCTTGTGCCATAAAAAAGCAATCCCGCCTAACCAAACGAAAAACCCCAAACGGTCATGGATGCCTCCCGTTTGGGGTTCGTTCAAGAGTAAAGCACGATCATCGCGATGAAAAAGTACGCCGCGTTGGCGATTTCCAGCATGCCGAGTTTCATGATCGGCAGCGACTTGCCGTATAAGTAGACGGCGCGAATGACGCTCGGGGCGTAGGCCAAAACGGCGAACGACTCGCCGATGGCGATGAGGCCGACGATCAACAAAGCGTGGTAGCCCCATGACAGCCATTTGTACCGTTCATTTTTCTTTTCCCGAATCATCGTCTTGACGTAAAACGTGCTGCCGATGAAAAAGAGGAAGGAAAACAAGGCGAGTTCAAATGCTTCAAGCGTCAACTCCCCACGTCCGGCGTAAAAGGCGGCGAGGCCGCCGATGCAAAACGCCGCGATGGCCGCCGCGTCGTTCCAAAAGGCGCGCTCATTCTTTTTCTTGCTGTAGTAGGTGTTTACTAGGAAAAACGGCATCATGGCGAGCCCGAAGTAGAAAAGCGCCGGCTGCTGCCAAAGGGAAACGGCCAAGGCCGGTGCGGCGATGGCGCCATAGCGGGCGGCGGCGGGCACGTACGGGTCGTTCCGCTTCGTTTTCACCGCCATCAAAAGCGGATACGTCGCCAAATAGAGCGCGACCCAAGCGACAAAGAGCGGCGCGTGATTCCACGAGAGTCCGCCCGCGTACGCCCCGAGCCAAAACGGGATGATGAGCATCGCCCAGGCGCCGTGCTGTTTTGGCATCACCCATTTGCTTTTGTTCGCCATTGGTCTCATCCTCCGCTTACCGGTGGAATAAAGGCGACCGTGTCGCCGGCATGAAGCGGCGACTCGTCGCGGGCGTACTCCTCATTGACCGCAGTCATGACGCGCCCGAGCGAGACGCCGTAGCGCTCTTCCACTTCGTCTTTCAGTTGTTTCACCGTTTCCGGAACGTGCGGCCACATCACTTCCCGCTCACCGATTTGTTCGCCTAAATGCGCGAAAAATAAAAGGCGGATCATTCCTCACTCACCTCCGGCTTTCCGGACGGATACGCCGTCGTTTCAAGCTGGTCGCCCACCCAGGCGCTTCCGTCCTCCCATTGCTCTTTTTTCCAAATCGGCACGATTTGTTTGATCCGCTCAATGGCGTAGCGGTTCGCCTCATACGCTTCGGCGCGGTGCGGCGAAGAAACGGCGATGACGACAGCGATGTCGCCGATCTTAAGCCGCCCGATCCGGTGGGTGATCGCCGTTTTCGCCCCCGGCCATTTTTCGGCGATTTCCGCCCCGATTTGCGCGAGCATTTTCTCCGCCATCGACACGTACGCCTCATATTGCAAAAAGAGCGTCCGCTTGCCGTTCGTCCATTCGCGCACCGTGCCGGCAAAGACAGCGACCGCCCCCGCTTCCGGACGCATCACTTTTTTCATCACATCTTCGACCGAAATCGGCCGGTCGGTAATGGCAAACAACGGTTCGGTCATGTTCGTGTTCTCACCTCGTTCATGAGCCATGGAATATATTCATCATCATCGGCCAGCGAAAACACCGGATGCACTAGCGGCCCTTCGAGTGGCTCCCAGGCGATGACGGCGCGGATGTCGGCGAGGTGCTGGAGCGACGCCCAATCTTTCGCGGAGCGCACAAGCACGACTTTTGGATACCGATCTTGTTTGTAGCCTTCAACCAACACGAGATCGAGCCGAAGCGGCGCATAAAGCGCCAACACATCATCCAACCGCCATAGCGGACGGCGGAGATGTAGCTGCAACAGCCCGTCCCCTTCCACCGCCGTTGCCACCGCCCCGGCCCGCTCATGGCGGACGGAATCGACACCTTCCGGCCGCGCGGGCTCGCCGCCATGGCCGTGATGCTTCACCGTCCCGACGCGCCATCCTTCCCGGACCGCGGCCGCCACCCATTTTTCCATCAACGTCGTCTTGCCGCTATGTTTATAGCCGACGACTTGCCAGACGTTCATTCGCTTGACCCCTCATCGTCATCCAAAAGCCACACGTCGACCTCATCGCCAACCGCAAACCCTCTCGTTCCGCCCGGCAGCACCATCAAGGCGTTCGCAAAGGCAAGCGAGGTGACGATGTTCGACTTGTCCATGCCGACCGGCTTCACGACAAGCCGACCGTCAACCGCCTCGACCCGGCTGCGCACGAAGCGGGTGAACGGGTTCGGCTTTGGAAACTCGGCGCCAAGGGTGGCTTTCGCTTTTTTCAAATACGGCTTGGCCGAAAACAGCCGCGTGCGCACGACCGGGCGGACGAACAGCTCATACCCGACGTAGCACGCCGACGGGTTTCCGGATAGACCGAACAGCAGCTTGCCATCAATCTCGGCGACGGTCGTCACGCTCCCCGGGCGCATGGCGATTTTGTTAAACAACACGTTCGCTCCGAGCCGCTTGTAAATGGCGGGCAAATAATCGAAATCCCCGACCGAGACGCCGCCGGTCGTAATGAGCATGTCCACTTGATCGAGCGCCTGGCGCACAGCGTGAAAACACGCATCGAGGTCGTCGGCGAGCTGGCCAAAATAAATCGGCTCGGCGCCGCTTTTGAACACCTGCGCCTCGATCATGTAGGCGTTGCTGTTGCGAATTTTTCCCGGCACAAGCGGTTCCGAGACGTCAAGCAGTTCGCTGCCGGTCGCAAAAATGCCGATGCGCGGCCGTTTTGCCACTTTCACCTCCGCATAGCCGAACGTCGCCAAGAGCGCCGCCACCCCGGGATTGATGCGCGTCCCTTTTTCGATGAGCGGCTGCCCTTTTTTCGCGTCTTCCCCTTGAAACGAAATATTGTCGCCAGGGCGGAACGGGCGTTTAATGGCCATATACGTTTTTCCATCCCGCTCGTACTGTTTGGCGAGCTCCAACATGACGACCGCATCGCACCCTTGGGGAATTTGCGCTCCGGTCATCAAGCGCACCGCTTGAAACGGACCGACGGGCTGTTTCGCCACTTGTCCGGCGCCGATCGTTTCAATGACTTCAAACTCGACCGGATGGTCAAGTCCCGCTCCTTCCGAGTCGGCGGCGCGAATGGCAAATCCGTCATACGGCGAGCGGTCAAACGGCGGCACGTCATGGTCGGCGCGCAAATCTTCGGCCAAATAGCGGCCGTACGACTGGCGAAGCGGCACCGTCTCCTCTTCTCCTCTCCCAGCGTAACGCATCACCCGGGCGATGGCTTCCGCGACAGGAATCGGGGTTCGTCTTTCGACCAACGGTGTTCTCCCCTTTCTTTCCCTCATTCACTTCACTAAGCCCATTTTATCGTTTTATCACAATGATTTCCAATCTTGCAGCTGCTTAATGGTTTGGGCCAATTTTTCATCAACGACGCTGGCATCATCAATATGCTGCAAAATCATCTTTTTCTTCCTCCCAGCGGCTTGCCTTGGCCAGCAGCCACATGCTGACTCCCCCTCTTTTTTCGGCAGTTCACATCTTCTATGCAGCGCATTCACAATTTATATCGTCCATTTTATTGTACAGGAAAGAAGGGAGCCACTGTTGTGATGTTCATCACATTTCCTTGTTGTCTACTTTTTTCGTTTGTGTGAGATGTGTCACAACGTTGACGTCCAAAACAAGGTATGCTGAAGCTGTAACGATTTGGTGATGGAGGGATCCGAAATGGAACAGCGGTTTACCGAACAATCGTTGATCGGCGATATTGTCACTCAATTTCCGAAAGCAGCGGATTTGTTTAAAGCGCGGCGCATTGATTTTTGCTGCGGCGGGCAGCGCCCGTTAAAAGAAGCCATTGAAGAGCGCGGACTCGATGGCGAAGCGCTCCTTCGCGAACTGAACACCCTTTATGCGGAGGCGCAAAACAAACCGGCCGGAAACTGGAGCGAAGCGCCGCTAACCGACTTGGTCGATCATATCATCAACACGCACCACCGCTATTTGAACGAGGAACTGCCGCAGCTCAGCCCGTATGTCACGAAAGTATTGCGCGTGCACGGCATGCACCATCCGCATCTTTCCCACGTGCATAAACTGTTTCATGAGTTAAAAACAGAACTCGAGCAGCATCTCATTAAAGAGGAAACGGGAGCGTTCCCGCTCATTTTGCAATTTGCCGACAACCCATCGCCGGAAAACCAGGAGGCGGTCGAGCGGGCCGTTCGCGAACTGGTCAATGAACATGACGCAGCCGGCGATTTGATGAAAGAAATTCGTGAAATCACCAACGACTTCACCCCGCCGGAAGACGCGTGCGGCACGTACCGGCTCGTCTACAACCGACTCGCGGCGCTCGAAGACGATTTGTTTACCCACATCCATTTGGAAAACAACATCCTCTTCCCGCGCGTGTTGGCGGCGGTGAAGGCATAAGCAGACGAAGCCATTCCCCCATTTCTAAGGTAAAGGCAGGCGCATCGAGCGATAAAAAGCAGGGCTGCTTCTTTGACGAAAAGAGCAGCCCCGTTTCTTTGTTATCCCCCAATATACGACATTTCAATTTTCGGGCGCTGTTTCGCTGTCTCTGCCGTCCGTTCTTCCGAATAGCGGTCTGTCCGCTCGCTCCAAATGGCGGCGATCAGCGCCTTCAGCTCTTCTTTCCCCGCGCCGGCGCGCAGTTTGTCTTTCAACGACACTCCCTCAGAAGCAAACAAACACGTGTACAGCTTGCCATCGGCGGAAATGCGCGCCCTCGTGCAGCTTTGGCAAAACGTTTCCGTCACTGAGGCGATAAAGCCGACTTCCACCTCCGTGCCGACGTAGCGATAGCGGCTCGCCACTTCGCCGAAGTACGCTTTTTCAACCGGTTCAAGAGGGTGCATGGCGTTGATTTGTTCATACATCTCTTTTTTCGTCACGACATGGGAATAATCCCAGCCGTTCGTTGTGCCGACATCCATAAATTCAATCAAGCGGAGCGGAATGCCCAAGTCTTTAAAGTAGGCCGCCATCGGCACGATTTGCGAGTCGTTCCATCCTTTTTTGACGACCATGTTCACTTTCACGCCGAGCCCCGCCGCCAGGGCGGCTTCGATGCCTTTCAACACCGGGGCGGCGCCGACGCCAATGCCGTTCATGTTGCGGAAAATGTCATCATCCAACGCATCCAAACTGACGTTGACGCGCTTCAACCCGGCTTCTTTCAACCGCTGCGCCCATTTCACCAAATGAACGCCGTTGGTCGTCAATCCAATATCGCGCAGGCCAGGGAGCGCGGACAGCCGCTCAATGAGCGCATCGAGGTCGCGCCGAAGCAACGGCTCGCCGCCGGTCAGGCGGATTTTTTCAACGCCAAGCTCGACAAAACATTCCACTAAAAGCGCCATTTCGTCAACGGTTAACAGCTGGTCTTCCGCCAAAAAGCGAAAATTCGGCCCGAACACTTCCGCAGGCATGCAATAGACGCAGCGAAAATTGCATTGATCGATGACCGACAACCGCAAATCGCGAAGCGGGCGGGCGAGGCGGTCGATGATCTTCACCCGGTCGCGCTCTTCCATGTCGCTCCCTCCTTTCCCTTTCATGGGCCGCGTGATGTTCCAACGGCCTGCTCCTTATCGCTGCCAACGGCCTAGTTTCGCCGCACAGGACAATAAACTAAATGACAATCCAATCGTGACCGCCACCCATGCCCACGCCAACTCCATCCGCCCCGACTCCATCGCCATATAGACAGCGGTGGGGATCGTTTGCGTTTTTCCCGGAATATTCCCGGCAAACATGAGCGTCGCGCCAAACTCCCCCAGGCTGCGGGCAAACGACAGCACCGCCCCGGACAACAAGGCGTTTCTGGCCAGCGGCAGCGAAATATGCCAAAACACTTGGCGCTCATTCGCCCCATCGATGCGCGCCGCTCCTTCAACGGTTGGATCAACGGCTTCCAGACCCGCTTTGGCCGCCTGGTACATGAGCGGAAACGACACAACAACCGCCGCCATCACCGCCGCGCCGGGTGTAAACAGCACCGTTGTGTGAAACCACGTTTCCATCAACTGTCCGATCGGGCTATGCCGCCCAAACAGCACAACAAGCAAAAAACCGACAACCGACGGCGGCAGCACGAGCGGCAACATAAACACCGTCTCCACGATCGTCTTCCCACGAAACCGGCGGCGCGCCATCCACCTCGCCGCCGCTGTTCCAAGGATTGCGACGATCACGCCGGCAAGAAGCGATACGTTTATCGATAACCATACCGGTGACCAAAACTCTTCCATCGACGAGCCTCTCTCTGTTCCGTCTCCCTTTTACCATACGAAAACAAACAGTAGAATGCTGTGATGCTACTCACATTGTAACATAGAAAAAGGAAAAACCAATTTAGAAAAAAATTGTGACGCCTCGCACAAAAAAACAGTAACCGGTGATTTTTTTCACTCTCTCCCGCTGTGATGATTTTTACAATAGAAATAGCTGAATGAATGGAGGGGCTATCGATGGAAGCTACAGTGAATGGATATTTTCCCCATTTACGTTCTTTGTTGCAATCGTCGAAAAAAGTGATTCCACTTCGCAAGCACTCCTTTTTGTTCCAAGAAGGGATGCCGGCCAATGAGCTGTACTTGATTCTTTCCGGCAAAGTGCAAGTGAGCAAAATTTGCCCGGACGGAAAAGAAATGTGCTTCCGCATTTGCGGAAGCGGGGAAATCGTCGGCGAGCTGACGCTGTTTACGAACGATGCACGCTACTTGTTGACGGCCAAGGTAATAGAGCCAGGCGAAGCGGCAGTCATAAACAAAGAGGAACTGGAACAGCAGCTGCTGATCAATCCGCCCCTTACCCTTGAATATATGCGCTGGATCAGCAAGCATGTCCGGCGGACGCAGACGAAGTTTCGCGATCTTATCATGCACGGCAAAAAAGGGGCGCTCTATTCAACACTCATTCGTTTATGCAACAGTTATGGCGTCCCGCTTGAAGATGGAAGTATCTTCATTGACGTAACGTTAAAAAACCAAGACTTGGCCAACTTTTGCGGCACAACGCGCGAAAGCGTCAACCGGATGCTCAATGCGTTAAAACAGGAAGGGATTATCTCGATGAAGCGGGGGAAAATTACGGTTCATGATTTAAACTATTTGAAAACGGAAATTCAATGCGAAGACTGTCCGGCGGATATTTGTTGCATTGAGTGAGCGGTGCACCGTAGTTAGGGGTCTGTCTGATCGTTCCCCTTCGATACACAGCAACGACCAAGCCATTTTGGCGCGCTGATTAGAAGAACGCCCGACCGACCGTTGTTCGCGGCCTGCCGGACGCTCTCTTTTTTTCGATTGTGATGCGAATCACTTCTTTTTCTTTTCACCGCCGTATAATACGTTTTCCCTTTGTCAATTTCAATGTCAGTGATTTGCGCCGTCATTTCAACGCGGACGTCATGCAGACCGATCCGCTCCATTTTCAACGGCACCGGTGCTTGGTTCAATCCTTTATGCGCCGCTAACATGTTCGCAGCAGACTGTTGCGTAGTTGCCGCTGTTCCGTTTTTATTTTCCGCCTTTGCCTCTCCTCCTCCCCCGTTGCTGCATGCGGCCAAACGCGATGCAACCAACGCAACTGACAACAACGTAGACACATTTCGTTTCACTGTTTTCCCCCCCTTCAGTTAATTTGATTTACACCTTCAGCGTACGCCATTTCTGCCTTTTCCCCTAGTGATTTG
>NZ_JAFWFM010000143.1:0-3873 GCF_017515625.1 Geobacillus sp. | reverse complement strand
AACGTTGTAACCGTAAAACATCGAGCGTAGGTCCGTCTGTTGTGTGTGGAAGCCAAGTACTGCCAACAGACACACCGAGAGAATCGGTAACGATGCAGGCATGACCTGCGTCGTTGGGTAGTCGTCAACCTGCCCCCTGATGCAACCCCAAGTCAAGGAAGGAGGACGAAGTCCGTTTGCACTTCTGGGGAGTTGCAAGCCCCCACTTCAAGCGTTAGCTAAGTGGGGGTAGTTGACGCTTGTTCTCCTCCCCTTCTCGTGATTCATCCTCACAAGAAGAAGGCTGCCGCTGCGAGCGCCAACAAAAACTCCCTTAAACCGAACAAGGCTTAAGGGAGAAAAAGGGTGTGCGCAACTAGACGTTCGCATGCGCCAAAACGAACGCCGGCAAACCTTCATCTTCTCCCATCCAGACTATACTGTCGGCTCCGGACTTGCACCGGATCCTGCCTTGCGGCTCGCGGGCTGAGAGGCGAAGCGCCTCATCACCGCCGGTCGGGAATTTCACCCTGCCCCGAAGATGAATCGTTTTTCATTTTTAATTATTCTGATGAGTTTAGCATACAATACTGTTTTCAATTTGTCTATGTTTTTTGCTCACAGCTTGATTATTCCCGCATCGAAAGAGAATCTCCCGGTTCAAGCACCGGTGGGGCGACTTGAACCAAATCGGCGTATTTCAATCCCGTCCCCGTGTTGAGCACGACGACCGTCTCCCCGTCGCGAATCCAGCCGCTCTCGCGCAATTTTCGGACCGCCGCAAACGCCGGCGCTCCTTCCGGGCAAACGAACGCCCCTTCGAGCTCCGCCACCGTCCGCTTCTCGGCCAAAATCGCCTCATCGCCAATGGTTTGACGCCCAATTCCTTCGCTTTCGAAATCCCAACCGCCTCGCCGGCCGCGGAAAACTCGTGCGCCGCATGGCGCTCCCTCTTTCCCTGTTGGAGATCGCATATGATAAAATAAACACGGAACCGCTCCGCTGCATTGGAGAAGCGATTCACGCATTCACCCAACACTCATACATAAAAAGGAGATGAACAAATGAAACAAGAATTGATCGAACGCTTCATCCGCTACGCCAAAGTGAATACCCAGTCCGATCCAGAAAGCAGCACATGCCCGTCGACTCAAGGGCAATGGGAGCTGGCGAGAATGCTCGTCGAAGAGCTGAAGTCGATCGGCATGGAAGACGTCACAGTCGACGAAAACGGCTACGTCATGGCGACGCTGCCGGCCAATACGGACAAAAACGTGCCCGTGATCGGCTTTTTGGCTCATATGGACACCGCTCCGGAGTTTACGGGAGCCAACGTCAACCCGCAAATCATCGAACAGTACGACGGTGGCGACATCGTGTTGAACAAAGAACAAGGCATCATCTTGTCGCCAAACGATTTCCCGGAGCTCGCCGGCTACAAAGGGCATACACTGATTACAACCGATGGGACGACGCTGCTTGGCGCCGATGATAAAGCCGGAATCGCCGAAATTATGACCGCGATGAACTATCTCATCCAACACCCGGAGATCAAGCACGGCAAAGTGCGCGTCGCCTTTACCCCGGATGAGGAAATCGGCCGCGGACCGCACAAATTTGACGTTGCCAAATTCGGCGCCCAATTTGCCTATACGGTCGACGGCGGGCCGCTTGGCGAATTGGAATACGAAAGCTTTAACGCCGCGGAAGCAAAAATGACGATCAAAGGAAAAAACGTCCACCCAGGCACGGCAAAAGGAAAAATGATCAACTCAATCAAAATCGCCATGGAGTTCCAACAGCAACTGCCAGCCGATGAGGCGCCGGAACATACCGAAGGATACGAAGGGTTTTACCATTTGCTTTCATTCCAAGGGAGTGTAGAGGAGACGAAACTTCACTACATTATCCGCGACTTCGACCGTGAACAGTTCGAGGCTCGCAAAGCGAAAATGAACGAGATCGCCGCTTCGCTTGCACAAAAATATGGAAACGACCGAATCACACTCGAAATCAACGACCAATATTACAACATGCGCGAAAAAATCGAGCCGGTGCGCCACATTGTGGACATCGCCCACGAAGCGATGACGAACTTGGGCATTGAACCGAAAGTGAAACCGATCCGCGGCGGCACAGACGGGTCGCAGCTCTCCTACATGGGACTGCCGACGCCGAACCTTTTTGCCGGCGGCGAAAACTTCCACGGCCGCTACGAATACATTTCCGCCGATACAATGGTGAAATCGGCCGAAGTGATCGTGGAGATCATCAAGCTGTTCGAGCAAAAAGCATCTTGATCTACGGAAAACCTTTCTTGAACGATCTTTTTTCGATCGTCCAAGCACAAGCGGCTGCAAGCCCGCCCGTTAGGAGTAAAGAAAAGGTGTCCCGAGTCTTTTGGGGACACCTCCGCCTCCCGCTGTTTCAAATAGGCAGCCAAATAATCAGCCCGTCCGAACGCGAAGAAAAGCGGGACGGCAAGGCGTCTATCCAAACGACTGATCGCCGTTATTCGTTCGAACACAAAAAAGGTGTTCCGCCAACGATCGGAACACCTTTTTCATCGTTTTGCCATTCCGTGCTATGCCACGCGAAACAAACATGAACGCCACGTTCTTTTCTTTGGTTAGATCGTCTCCTTCCCGCGCACGCCGTTGATCGAATAGCTCGCTGTAATGGCGGCATTTAACGAATGGGAAACGGAACAATATTTTTCTTTTGACAACCAAATGGCACGGGCGACTTTGTCTTCCGGCAAGTCGCCTTCGAGCGCATAATGAATATGAATGTCGGTAAACCGCTTCGAGTGGTCATCGGCGCGCGTTCCTTCGACTTCCATCGAAAACGCGCGGACGTCAAGCCGCATTTTCCGCAAGATCAAAACGATGTCAATGCCGGTGCAGCCGGCCAAGGCGTGAAGCAACAGTTCCATCGGCCGGGCGCCGGAATCGTTGCCGCCAACGTCTTTCGCGGCGTCGATCGGAATGGTGACGCCGGAAGCGCTTTGGCCGCTGAATGACATGTTTCCGTTCCACGTGACGGTCGTTTTCATCACAGCCGCTCCTCTCTTCTCTGCGTTTGTTGCGGGACGAATGAACTCGTCCGTCCCTGCCTGCTTTTCAGTTTACCGGTTATCATGTGGAAATGCAAAACAACCGCTTTTCTTCATTTCCAGTCTACCGTTTTAACCGGCGCATGATAAAATAGAAACATGCACAAACTTGTTGAGTAAAGGGTGTTTGATTCGATGACCGCACTCATTTTGCTTCTTGCTTATCTTCTCGGCTCGATTCCGTTTGGCCTTCTTGTCGGGAAAATCGGCTACGGGATCGACATCCGCGAACATGGAAGCGGCAATCTCGGGGGAACGAACACGTTCCGCGTGCTTGGGGCGAAAGCGGGCACGATCGTCATTGTCGGGGATATGTTGAAAGGAACGCTGGCGGCGAGCTTGCCGATGTTTTTTTCCGTCCCCGTGCATCCGCTTTTGGCCGGAGCGGTGGCAGTCGTCGGCCATATGTATCCGGTGTTCGCCAAGTTCCGCGGTGGCAAGGCGGTGGCGACATCGGGCGGGGTGATGCTGTTTTATTCGCCGTTGTTCTTTTTGTCGCTCATCGCCGTGTTTCTTGTCGTCTTGGCTGTTTCACGCTACGTCTCGCTGTCATCGATGGCCGCGGCGCTGTACGCGGTCGTGTACACCGTCTTTTTCACGGACGACATTCCATTGAAGGTGGCAGTGTTGTTGCTGGCTTCGTTTATCTTTTATCGTCATCGCGCCAACATCAAGCGCATCTTGAACAAAACGGAGCCAAAAGTGAAATGGCCAGGCAAAGCCTCATGACAACGGACGGAGAAAGGAGATTTGCTGCGTTGAGATTGCCGGAAGCATTT
>NZ_JAFWFM010000142.1:0-3230 GCF_017515625.1 Geobacillus sp. | reverse complement strand
GAGAAGAGCATTATCGCGTCTATCGTTACGAAGGAGCGCTCAACGGTCTCGACCATGCGGTGGTGCTGCTCGCTTGGAAAGCCAATCAGCCGATGACATCGGAACATCTTCACTGCGTCTTGAGCACCGACCGGGAGCTAAGCGATGAAGACATCTTGCGCCACTATGCCCAACGCTGGTCGAGCGAATGTTTTTTTCGACAAGCTCGTGGGCGTAACCACCATTGAAAGTTCCTTTGATTGGCCTCATCGCCTATTGGGTCGAATTTTGTCTCGCAAATGAAAACAAATTGAAACGTTCATGGCGGCGAAAGTTTGTTAAAATGTATAGGATAGAAATAAAATTAGAAAACGTGCCATACAATGAACATGCATGGCAAATATACGAGTCAGGTGATCGACATGGGGTTTGAACAGCAACTTGTTCATAAAACATTTTACGAGACGCTCGTCGAGGCGGGGGAACGCGACGTTGTCAGCGCGCTTGGCGATATTTTTTTCACGGCGCATCGGGATGGCGCTGATTTGTCGTCGATTCGCTTTGCCCAAGGGGAAGTGTATTTCCACCGCCGCGACTACGAAGCGGCGATTTTTAAATGGGAACAAGTCCATCACGACGATTTGCGCCCGTGGGCGCAAAAAAATATCGCCGACAGCTACTATGAGCTTGGACGGCTCGAGCTGGCCGAGGAGCTGTACCGTTCGATTGAGACGGAAAGCGAAACGTTGCATGCGGAAATCATTTTGCGCCTGTTTTCGCTCTACCGTGAGTTGGGGGAAAACGCGAAAGCGGATGATATGATTAAGCGCGGTGTGACGTTGTATCCGGATTATCCGAACATGACCGAATGGGCGCGCGCCTTTTTCGAGGAGCAAGGTGATTGGGAAAGCGCCGTCGAGCTTGCTTTAGGAGAGGCGGTGCGGACGTCGGCGCGCCGCTGGGCGGACATCTTGACCGGTTATGTGGAACAAGGACATGCGCGAACGATGGCGCCTGCGCGGTTTTCACGCTGCCTGGCGCTGTTGTACGAAACGGATCGGGTGAAGTTTGAACGGCTTGTGCAGGCGCTATGGAACGGGTATCGGGATGGTGACCTCTATTTTTCGTGGCTCGCGGAGTGGAATCGCCTCTATGATGAGTTGTCGATCGGCCGCGACTACGACTGGAAGCGAATTCCTGGACTTTTAGGGGAAGCCTATGCAGGATTGATGAAAGGCCCGTACCGATTGAAAGAGTTGGTGGAAGTGGTGCCACCGCTTGTCAAAAGCTGGGTAAGTTTAGCCGACGGTCCGGAGACAGCGGTGGCCGCGGCTGCCTTGTTGGCGTGGAGTGAGAAATTTCCTGAGGCGTTTGAAGAAGAGACGGTCAACGACGCCGCTAAGCGGCTCGTCCATGCGAAACGGCAAGCTGGGGAAGCGGGTGTGTCGCTATTTGAAGAAATTGCCGATTGGGCGGAAGAGCAGCGGGCGGGCTCGCATTTCCGCTTCCGCTGGTTCGTGCGGCAGTTGTCTGATTCGCGGACGCATTTCGTTTTGGTCGCTGGGGCGTCGCGCCATGAGCGGTTGGCGTTTTTGCGGACGTTGGTCGGCGAGGCAGCGTTGGCGGCGCCATCTGCGCCGGTGCTGGCATGGAGAAACGGCGGGGAGATGGAAGTCGCGAAAATCAGCGACGACCAGTTTACCGTTTTTTCGAGCATTGACGAATTTCAACAAGCAACGGGCGGCCGCGGAAGCCGATTCTCCGATGACGCTGTCATTGAATGCACGGCGCCGTTTTCACTCGTGCCGCAAGGGATTGTCTTGTTGGATATCGGCCCGCTCGGCGGGAGCGCTTCATCCGACCATGAAGCGCTTGTGTCGTTTTCGCTTGCTGACAGCATTCTTTTTCTTCTCAACGGCGAGGATCCGTTTTCTAGCGCCGATGAACAGTTGATGTTGCAACTTCGCGAGCGGGCGCCGTCTGCGCCGATGTGCGTTTTGCTTCCTCCGGGCGACGGGATGGTGGATGAAGAGGAGACGGCGAGAATCGTTGAGGAAGTGGAAGCGCACGTTCGTACGATCGTTCCGGAAGCCAATGTCATGGTCTATTCGCCGCATGCGCCAAGCCGCAAGCAGCAGCAAGCCCTCGTCGGCTGGCTTGAGGAGATGCGCCGATGCGTGTCCCCTGTCCGCCGCGAGGAAGCGATTTTAACGACGATCCGCCAGTTCATCGCTCATTTGTTCCAGCAGCGAGCCGAGGCGGAAAGTCGACTGGCGGAGCTGGTCGTATGGAAAAAAGAAATGGCGGCCAAACTGAGCGGCGCCATTCATCAGCTTGGCGACCTGCAAGAGGAGAAAACGGCCAAAACGGCAAAGTTGTTCCACACCGTCTTGGCGGAAATGCGGGGCGAGCTGTTGACGGCGATTTCCGATCTGTTGCGCAGCATGGCGGATCTTGTGAGCGAAGACAGCGATTTTTCCCGCTTGCATCTTGAACTGAACGACAAAGCGAACGAACGGCTTCGCGCTTACCTTGATGAAGAGGCGCTGCCAAAGCTGCGCCGCGCCATGGAACAGTGGATTGCAGCGACGGAAGACGAATTCAACGAATGCCAGGTGTTTTTGCATGAAATGGGCGAAGGGTTTAACGCCATGTTCGGCCAGGAACGACTCAAGCTCGAATGCGATTTTCACCTTCTCGCCGATTGGCGGCGCGATACGGATCGGTTGATCAACGGGGTGCAAGTGGGCAAGGTGAACGTTTTCTTGCGGAGAACGCCAAGCCAGCTGCTGTTGAAAGGGGCGGGCAAACTGCTCGGTGCTTTTGCGCAAAACAAGGCGATGCTGGCGCAAAAGTATAAGCAGTTGATCCAGACGCAAGATTACGCTGAGGTGGTGGAGGCGATCATCCAGCAGTTGTTGCTGCCGTTTGAATGGTTTGCCAAATCGCTTGAGCGTGATGTCACTCAATTTTTCCATGCGCCATTGACGGCGCTCGATGAAACGTTGAAACGGCTGGAGCTGGAGATCGCTGCCCAGGAAGGCGAGCTCAAACATATGCGCAAAAACCCTGAGGCGTACCGCGACCCGCTCGTGCTCTTTGACATTCGTTTGCGGCAATGCGAGCAGCTGGCGCAGGCGGCATCTGCCGCTGTGCAATTGCTACAGGACGAAAACAAATCAATCCGTTCGGTCTAATGGTTCCGTGCAAAACCGTGCTTGAACGGAATAAGGCTCCGACAACGGTCGGGT
>NZ_JAFWFM010000014.1:0-15251 GCF_017515625.1 Geobacillus sp. | reverse complement strand
GGAGGCCACCTCTTTGCCCAAATAGCCTTCCATGACCAGGCGAACCGCCATCACCCGTTGGCGAAGAAGGGTGTTTTTGATTTTCCGTTCCTGTTTGCGAAGTGTCCGAGGTGTCCATCCGTGATCGTTGGTGATTTTGAGACGTTTCATGCAGAATTCCGCTCCTTTTCCATGCTTTTCCTTAGGAGCAGTATAACCGGAGTGGGCACCACTTATACGAAGGTTAACTTTTCAATGAGCATATATATAGATCCATTTGTTTTTCGAAGTGTTTTTGCCGATCCGGATCTCCTTTCGCCAACGTGTAAGTCGGCCGGGTCCACGAAAGCCCTTTTCGATGCAAGAGTTTTCGCAAGGCTTCGCGGGACATGGAGATGCCATAATGGTGGTGTACATAGGATTGAAGGATCTTCGTATTCCACGCCGAAGCGATGTCCCAGCCCAGCTCCGCGGGTGTCGTGGTCAACACAAGGTGTTTGATCTCTTCCTGCTGTTCTTCGGTGAGAAACGGCTCTCGCCCAGGGGCAAAATCCCGATGAAGCAGGAGTTCCAGGCCCCCTTCGTTAAACAGCGACACATAATGGGAAACGGTTTGGCGGCACACGTTGACCATGGAGGCCACGTCTTTGCCCAAATAGCCTTCCATGACCAGGCGGACGGCCATCACACGTTGGCGGAGATGAGCGTTTTTGATCTTCCGTTCCTGCTTGCGGAGTTTCCGGGGCGTCCATCCATGGTTGTCGGTGATGTTGAGACGTTTCATGCAGAATTCCGCTCCTTTCCCATGCTTTTCCTTAGGAGCAGTATAACCAGAGTGGGCACCGCTTATGCGAAGGTTAACTTTTCAATGAGCATGTATATATAAAAAATGCATGCTTCATGTTTGACGTGATATGATGGGCACAGCCAAGGCAAAGGGGAAATTGTGAGGGTGATGCGAACAAAAACAGTCGGATTATGGGAGCTGCTGGTGATGACGATCCGACTTTGGCTGCATCGATGACGATAAACAAAGTAACGAAGATGGAGGGATGGCGACGTGAGACGAAAACTCGTGTTAATCGGCAACGGCATGGCGGGGGTTCGCTGCATCGAGGAGATTTTGAAACTTGACCGCGAGGCGTTTGAGATCACGATTTTTGGCAGCGAACCGCATCCGAACTATAACCGCATTTTGTTGTCGGAGGTGCTGCAAGGAGATACGCGTCTTGATGACATTACGTTGAACAGTTGGGAATGGTACGAACGAAACGGCATTCGGCTGTTTGTCGGCGAAACGGTGACGGAAGTCGACATCAAGCGGCGGCTTGTCCGGACCGACCGTGGGAGGGTAGTCGAATACGATGAATTGATTTTCGCGACAGGGTCGAATCCGTTTATCTTGCCGGTGCCGGGGGCGGATTTGCCCGGGGTGACGGCGTTTCGCGATATCCAAGATTGCGAGCGGATGATCGAATATGCGAAGACATACAAAAAAGCGGCGGTCATCGGCGGCGGCCTGCTTGGCTTGGAGGCGGCGCGCGGGTTGCTTCACTTAGGGATGGATGTCGATGTCATCCATATTTTCGACTATTTGATGGAACGCCAGCTTGATCCGACCGCTTCCAAGCTGCTGCAGCGGGAGCTGGAGAAACAAGGGATGAACGTTTTGCTTCGCAAAGAGACGGCTGAATTGTTCGGCAACGGCCGTGTGGAAGGAGTGCGGTTTAAGGACGGTACGTCCATTGCCGCCGACTTGGTGGTGATGGCGGTCGGCATTCGTCCGAATGTTGATTTAGCGCGGAGAAGCGGCATTGAAGTGAATCGAGGGATCGTTGTCAATGACTACTTGGAAACGAGCGTGCCGCACATTTACGCGGTCGGTGAATGCGCGGAACATCGCGGTGTTGTGTATGGGCTCGTCGCTCCGCTTTATGAGCAGGGGAAAGTGCTGGCAGAGGCGATTTGCGGCCGAAAAGGAAAGCCGTATGAAGGATCTGTCGTTGCGACTCAGCTGAAAGTGTCCGGTGTCGACGTGTTCTCGGCTGGTGAATTTATGGATGGCGAAGGGACGGAGTCGATCAAACTGTATGACGAAGCGCGCTCGGTGTACAAGAAAGTCGTCGTTCGCGAAGGGAAAATCGTTGGGGCGGTGCTGTTTGGCGATACGAGCGAGGGTCGAAAGCTGTTCGATATGATCCAGCGCGGCGATTCGGTTGAGGCGCTCTCGCTGTCGCTGTTTGCCCCAGCCGCTTTAGGCGGGAAGGGAAGCCTTGCGGCGGCGATGGCCGACACCGATGTGGTTTGCGGTTGCAACGGGGTGACAAAAGGCGCGATTTGTCAGGCGATTGCCGAACACGGGCTTAAGACGGTCGCCGAGGTGCGCGACTATACGAACGCGTCTCGCTCGTGCGGCGGATGCAAAGGGCTTGTCGCCGAGCTGCTTGAGCATATGCTTGGTGAAGAAGCGAACCGGTATGCGGTGAAAGAAACGATCTGCGGCTGCACGGACCTAAGCCGCGAGGAAGTGGTTGCAGCGATCAAAGAAAAGCGGCTGATGACGGTCAAAGAAGTGATGAGTGTATTGGGATGGAAAAACGAGGAAGGGTGTTCGAAATGCCGTCCGGCGCTCAATTATTACCTGGGCATGTTGTATCCGGGCGAGTACGATGAAGAAGCGGAATCCTTGTTTGTCAATGAGCGGCTGCACGCCAACATCCAGGCCGACGGCACGTACTCCGTTGTGCCGCGCATATATGGCGGGGTGACGACAGCCGAACAGCTGCGGAACATCGCTGATGTCGCGGAAAAATACAACGTGCCGATGATTAAGATCACCGGCGGGCAGCGCATTGACTTGCTTGGGGTGAAAAAAGAAGATTTGCCGCGCATTTGGGCCGATCTCGGCATGCCGTCAGGCTACGCCTACGCCAAGGCGCTTCGGACGGTGAAAACGTGCGTCGGCAAGCAGTTTTGCCGCTTTGGGACGCAAGATTCGACCGGGCTTGGCATTCGGATGGAACAAACATTTGAGCGGCTGAAAACGCCGCATAAAGTGAAAATGGCCGTCTCCGCCTGCCCGCGCAACTGTGCGGAATCGGGCATTAAAGATGTCGGCGTCGTCGGCGTCGAGGGCGGATGGGAGATTTATGTCGGCGGCAACGGCGGCACCCATTTGCGTGCAGCTGACTTGCTTTGCACGGTCAAGACGGAAGACGAAGTGATCGAGATGACTGGTGCTTTTTTGCAATATTACCGCGAGTCCGCGCATTATTTGGAACGGACGTCCAAATGGGTCGAGCGCGTCGGGCTTGAGCATATCCGCGAAGTGTTGTTCGATGTGGAAACGCGCCGCGCGCTGCTTGAGCGGCTTCACAAAGCTCTTTCCGCGACAACAGATCCGTGGCGGGACATCGTCGAAAACGAGAGAGTGCAGCAACTGTTGTTCCGCGATATCGGCGACAAAGAGCCGGTGGAATGAAGGGGGATGACGGCGGGCGGAAAAAGTTGATGTTCCGCCGCCTGGATTGATCATGGGTTAGGATCAATGCTGGAACGAAGAGAGGGAAATGATGGCCATCGTTCAGCCGGAAACGAGGTTTTCGTTTGCGAAACGACGATTTTACGTTGTTGTTCATGAAAGTTTGTAAAGGAATGGCCAAACAGGATCAGACATCGATGCAGGGGGAGGACGAAGAGAGGATGAAGGTGGAAGTGGGAACATTGGAACAGCTGCCGAAGCGGCTCGGAAAATGCGTGCGGGTCGGGAATCGTGAGCTGGCGTTGTTCCGGACGAGTGACGATCAAGTATTTGCCGTTGAAAACCGCTGTCCGCATCGAGGAGGCGATTTGTCACAAGGTATTGTGAGCGGTGAGTTTGTGTTTTGTCCGCTTCATGATTGGAAAATTTGCCTGAAAGACGGCCGGGTGCAGGCGCCGGATGAAGGGTGTGTCAAAACGTACCGCGTGGCTGTGGAAGACGGCTTGGTATATGTCGAGCTGTAGGAAGCGGGGGAATGGCGATGACGAACGAATTGCTGCGCTACTTTCGCGCCAAGGAAAAAGAACGGGCGTCAGAAACGGCTGCCGCGACGCAATGTCCGTTTTGCAGCGTCCAGTGCACGCTTCAGCTGGTGGAGGAGCGGATTGTAGAGCGGCGCCGCTACGAGGCGGTCCCGACCGACAACCCGACGTCCAACGGCCGCCTTTGTTTAAAGGGGATGAACGCCTACCAGCACGCTTTGCATCCCGAGCGGCTGTTGGTTCCGCTTGCGAAAGTGGGCGGCCGGTTTGTGCGGGTCCGTTGGGAGGAGGCGCTTTCGCTGATCGCGGAACGAATCATCTCCATTCAGAAGGAGATGGAGTCGATGCGTTTGCTGTTTACGGCGGCGGATCCTTGACGAATGAGGAGGCGTATTTGCTCGGGAAATTTGCCCGCGTGGCGCTCAAGACGCGGCACATCGACTACAACGGCCGTTTTTGCATGTCGGCTGCCGCGGCCGCGATGAACGACGCGTTTGGTCTTGACCGCGGGTTGACAAATCCGCTCTCCGACATTCCACTCGCCCAGACGATCATTTTGGCTGGAACCAATGTCGCCGAATGCCAGCCGACGTTGATGCCGTATTTTTATGAAGCGAAGATGAACGGCGCTTTTATCATCGTGGTGGATCCGCGGGAAACGAAAACGGCGGCGTTGGCGGATCTGCACCTGCTGCTCAAGCCCGGAACGGATGCGGCGCTGGCCGTCGGCATCGGGAAAGTGCTGCTTGACGAAGGATATATCGATGAAGCGTTTGTGCGCGAGCGGACGGTTGGGTTTGTCGAATGGAAACAGCACATAGAAGCAGTGGAGATGGATGAGATCGTCCGGCTGACTGACGTGCCGGAAGAGAAGATTCGCTTGGCGGCGCGAAAGTACGGGGAGGCGGCCGATGCGATCGTGCTCACGGCGCGCGGCTTGGAGCAGCAGACGGACGGCTATGCGGCGGTCAGACAGTGGATCAACGTCGTGCTGGCAACCGGAAACATCGGCCGTCCTGGCTCTGGGTTTGGCTCGATCACCGGACAAGGGAACGGGCAGGGCGGGCGCGAGCATGGACAAAAAGCCGATCAGCTGCCGGGCTACCGAAGCATTGAGCATCCGCAACACCGGCGGTATATCGCAAGCGTATGGGGCGTTGCGCCGGATGAGCTGCCGCGAAAGGGGGTGTCAGCCGTCCTCCGTCGGGAACACAGTCCTTTCTTTAGGTTGACAAAGAGGGGGGTTCGCGGCGTTTCTTAAGTTTTTCCAGCCTTGGCGCTGATTTCGGAAGGATTTCTGTTGAAGAATGAGGGTGAAAAAAGGTGCCCGTGAAGAAATTCAGGGCACTTTCTCATTTGCGATCGTTTTACAATCGATTTTGCAAAAATCGAAGCAGTTCATCTGCTCGGTTGCCGATGAGCGCGATCAGTTGCTCAAACATCGCGTCGCGCTCAAGATCGAGTTCAATGATGCGTTTGGCCAGTTCGAGCGCTTGTTTGTCCATGGCGGCGTCCTCCTTCGATCGTGTGGGCGGGGTGGAATCGTTCGTATTCGCGTCGCAGTTCGGCCATTGTCCATTCTTCAAACCGATCACGGTCAGCGGCTAAGCCGAACCGTACGAGCTGTTCAATATAAAATTGCTTTTTCTTCCGCACGGCGCTTCTCATCCATGTCCCCATTCGATTCCCTCCCTGTTTTTACCTTTACCATACTATCTTTTTCTTCAGTGTACAGCAAATGTGTTAAGTACATTTACAGGAAATTTAAAAAATATGTTAATTTTATTTACAAAAGTTAGCGGGCTAACATCATTTTTTGTATAATTACGTTAGAAAATACAACGAATTGAGGTGAGGAGTATGACAGATCATCCTCAAGAGGATCATTACAAATACAAAAAAGTCATTTCGATCGGGATTGTCAGCGAGCTGACCGGGCTGTCGCAGCGGCAAATTCGTTATTACGAGGAACGGAAGCTTGTGTTCCCTGACCGTTCGAAAGGCATCCGCAAATATTCGTTCGCCGATGTGGAGCAGTTGATGAAAATTGCCAATCAGCGCGAGGAAGGGGTGTCGACGTGGGAAATCCGTCAGGAAATGACGAAAGAGCTGCGTGAGCGGATGTTGAAAGGGCAAATGAATGCGCATTTTCGGATGCGTTCCTAGGAGCGCGGTCAGATTCGAATTTTGGATGCATCCCCTGCTTGGAAGCAAAGCATGCGGAAAACCGCCTGGCCGTGTGCCAACAGGATGTAAACACAGTGGCGTTTGTCCAATCATAAGAGCATGGTTGTTTGGCGCGCATAGAGATTCGTGCGCGCTTTTTTTGATAAAGCCTCGAGCAGGGGGCGAAATGGAACTGGACCTCAGTACGCGCGTCTCCCGACTGGTCATGTAGCCATCTTTTCTCCTTTTTTCTCCATTTTATAATGCCGCTCGATCGATTCCATAATGTAAATGGATAGAACGAACAGGGGAAGGATGCCGCCAATGAGAAGCAAAGCGACGCAGTGGCTGTTGTCTGTATGGGGACTGATGGATCCGCTCTATTATGCATGTTCCCGCCTCGAATATGTTGGTGGGAAAGAGAACGGCTGTCGTTCCATTTTCCGCGTCCGTTTGCTTCGATACAAGGGTGAAACCATTCACCTTTCGGACGGAACGACGATCGCGGCCAATGACTGGCTGTTGAAAATTCACCTTCATAATGTTCGTCTGCTTCGCGAACTGATGCAGTATGGAGGTGATATTCAAAAAGGACGTTATATTTTCGAACAGGTGAAGGCCAGTTTGCCGTATGTTGCTCATTATCTTTACCATCACGAACAGTCCGCCTGCATAAAAGGGATTATCGGCGTAACGATGTTAAACAAAGGTTGTGAGAGACTCGGATTTGATGTCATTGACATAGCGGATTCATTTTACCGTTGGTTGAAAATGGCATCCCATTGGCCGATGATGACAGTGGCCCAACACCGTCTCATGCCGCTTGTTCGCCCGCCGAAATATTTGGTGATGTCGAAGGAAAAGTTGTTTTCATTGTATGGTTACCATCTCATCCACTAACTCCCTCTTTCTTCTCTCCTCCGTTTCACTATAATAGTGATGGAGGGAGGAGAGAAGACAATGACGTTCGTTTTCATTATTCTATCAATCTTTTTATTGCTTGTTTTGGCCATTCGCAAAGCCCACCGCAACACGTATGAAGCGGTTTTGCATAAAGTTCAGGTCGGCAGTCTAGATGGTGGGAACGGCGCCATCCGCATTTTGCAGCTGTCTGACCTTCATTTGGAAAAACTGTCCATTTCCCCGGATGATGTGTATGAAAAGCT
The DNA here is from genome assembly GCF_017515625.1 of Geobacillus sp. Lineage (NCBI taxonomy): Bacteria > Bacillati > Bacillota > Bacilli > Caryophanales > Anoxybacillaceae > Geobacillus > Geobacillus sp. Next base: position 7,917 of record NZ_JAFWFM010000014.1, on the reverse strand, counting down.
GAAAGGGGAGCGCATCGATTTGATCGCCTTAACGGGCGACTTTTTGGACCGTGAGGAAAGCATTGTCAAACTCGGTCCGTATTTGACGGCGTTGAAACAGTTGAATCCGACATATGGCATGTACGCCGTGTTTGGCAACCACGATTACGTGCTGCAAGGCGAGTCGTTCGAGCGCCTGAAAGCGACGCTTGAGGCGCACGGCTGCGTCGTCTTGCAAAACGAGACGAAGACGATTACCGTCAACGGTCACACCGTCAATATCATTGGCATCGATGACTTTTACACGGGGCGCAGCGACATTGAAAAGGCGTATGCGGGCGTCAAAGACGGCCTTAACCTCGTGTTGACGCACGATCCAGACATCGTGCCGCATATGAAAGACTATCATTTTGACTACTTGTTGTCCGGCCACTTCCACGGCGGGCAAATTCATTGGCCAAAGCCGTACCATTTGGCGAAAATAAGCAAAACGCTCACCGAGCGGAACATGATCAAAGGTTATCATGAATGGGAGGGAAAACCGTTTTATATCAACGAAGGGCTTGGGCAAACCGGGGTGAACATCCGGATCGGCTCGAAGCCGGAAGTGACGCTCCACTTGTTGGCGCTCTCGTCCCAAAAAGAAGCAGTGAAAGCTGTCTAATAGGCAGCTTTTTTATTTTCGGGGCAGGAAAGCGGTTTCATTCATGTATGTCCTCTTGCACTTTTTTCGCAGCTGTTTCCGTGTTGTTGGATGAAGATTCGCTGCGGATTGCATAGACAGAGGAAACAATCGCCATACTTTTTAAAGAAAGGAGTGAATGGCCAATGGAACCGTCGTGGAAAGCTCTCTTGCCATTTTTCGTCGTCATCCCGATTTCGATTTGGACGAAGCAAGTCATCCCGGGGCTGTTTGTCGGGCTGTTGGTTGGCAGTTATTTGATGACCCCGTCCTTGCTTGGTGGGCTGCGGACGATGCTTCATTACGTCGTCGATAACTTGATGCAGACGAACAACATCCGCATCATCATGTTCTTGTATGTGTTCGCCGGCCTTGTCAGCATGATCAAATACACCGGCGGAATCAAAGGATTCGTCCATCTCGTCAGCAAAAAAGTGAAGTCGGCGAAAACCGCCATGTTCTTGACGTGGATATCGACGATGGTGACATTCAGCGACCCCGATTTTCGCATCGTCACCGTCGCGCCGATCATGAAGGCGCTGAGCAAACGGCTCGGGCTGTCGTCCCAGCAAATCGGCTTTGCCATTGAGGTGACTTCCAACCCGGTCGTTGCCTTGATTCCGATCGCCACTGCCTTTGTCGGCTATATGGTGTCGGTCATCGACAAGGCGCTTGATACGGCCGGCATCGGTGCGGAGCCGTACATCGTGTACGTCCGAAGCATTCCGTTTAACTTTTTCTCGTACGCGATTATCGCTGTTGGGCTCTACTATAGTTTTTTTGTTTATTCGCGGCGAAAGCAGGCGGCGGTGAGCGAAGCGCGGGGAATGGAGCCGATTCGGCGCTGGAACAAGCGGTTGGCGCTCGAAATGGCGGAAGAACAGCAGCCTGATGGCAGCGAGCCGAACGAAGCGCAAGGGGAAGAAGGGGACGCGATGCAGACATGCCCGCGCGCCTATCAGAAAGAAACGCCGGTGAAACCGTGGAATTTGATCGTTCCACTTTCAGTCGTTCTTGTTTTGACGCTGTTTTTAAGCTGGTGGGACGGCCATCGCGGAGCGCGGACGTTTTGGGATGCTTTTTTGCGGAGCGATGCGCTCGGCGCGATGTTGGAGGCGCTGTTGTTTACTGTAATTATCGCTGTCGCCTTTTTCCTTTGGCAACGATTTAAATTGAACGATTTGTTGACCCATTTTGTGAAAGGCGGCAATGAGCTGATGTCGGTCATTGTCATGTTGGCGCTCATTTGGGCGCTGTCGGCGGTGGCGGAAGACTTAGGGTTTTCCCAATACATTACGAGCCATGTGCAACAATGGATTCCGCCGTTTTTTGTCGCCCCGATTTTGTTTTTGCTTGGCGCCGTCATTTCCTACTTCATCGGCTCGTCATGGGGGACGTGGGGGATGTTGATGCCGCTTGGTGTGACGCTCGCGAGCCAGTCGGGAACGAACATTTTGCCGGTCATCGGCGCGGTGTTTGCGAGTGGGACGTTCGGGGCGTTTGCGTCGCCGCTTAGCGACAATACGGTGACGCTTTGCACTATTTTGGATTTGCCGGTGATGGAATACGCGCGAACGAAGCTGATTCCGTCGTTGATCGCCGCCGGCATCGCCGCCGTTTTGTTCGGCGCGACATCGTTTCTTTTGCATTAACGCCGTTATCGCCCTCTTTCGTCTTCCGTGATACACTAAAAGAAAAAAGAAAGGGGAACGCTGATGGGAGAGGCGGAACGGCGGCTTGAGGAGCTCGGCCAATGGCGGGAGGAAGATCCGAAAGAACGGCTCGAGCAGCTGAATGAGCGGCTCGCGGTGGAGGATGCGTATCATCAGGCCGCAGAAGATGAGCGGGCGCGCGAACGGTATTACCGCCGTCTGCCGCTTGAAGGGGATGGATTGATGTTGTTTGTCCGCTATCATGAATTAGCGGCGCGCACCCATAAGCGACGGCTGCCGTATTTTTTCAGCAAGGATGAGTATTTGTACACATGGATCGACTTGCAGCCGGACGGAACGGTGCGCAGCTTGTATTCGGGCGAGCGGAAAGATCCGAAAACGTTAATCGTCCAAGATGTGGAAACGATGAAGCGGCGTTATGACGAATTCCGCCAGCTGCTGAAAAAAGCCAAACAAGGGCCGGGCGAGGTGCACGAGCGGGTGAACACGATCGAGCAGCAGTGGAAATTCAATGCCGAACATGTTGTCCCGCAGTCATGGTTTGGCGCGCGTGAACCGATGAAAGGCGATTTGCATCATTTGTTCGTCTGCCAGCCGGAGTGCAATACGATGCGGTCGAATTTTCCGTACGCGGATTTCCCGTTTTACAATCCGGAAGATCCCGACGAACAAATCCAAAACCGCTGTGGCGTCGTCCATAACGGCTATTTCGAGCCGGAATACGGCAAAGGGACGGCGGCAAGGGCGATGCTGTACTTTCTGCTTCGCTACCCGAAGGCAATCGCGAAGTCGTTTCGGCGCAAAATCGATATTCCGCTCCTTGTCCGTTGGCACGAACAATTTCCGCCGACAGTGTATGAGCATCATCGCAACAGCGCGATTTTTTTCATCCAAGGCAACCGCAATCCGTTCATTGATTTCCCGGAACTAGCGGGAAGGATGGTGTTTCCGTTTGAGGGGGCGTTGTGAAATGAGGTTGAAGGCCGAATATCGGCTTTTTTGTTTCCAAAGCGCATCTGAATCGCTTGGAAGTGGAGAAACAAGAGTGATGGCAAAAAAGCTGTCTCCCGAAATAAACGACCGTCTTTCGGGGACAGCTTTTTGCCTTGCTGCTAGACAAAGTGTGAAAGAGATCAAGCGGAAATGGTTTGTTCGTCCGCCGCGTGGCGGTCTGCTTGTTTGCGGAAGTATGTTGCGACCATCGGACCGGAAATATTGTGCCAGACGCTGAAAATAGCGCTTGGAACGGCGGCGAGCGGCGAAAAATGGGCGGTCGCCAAGGCCGCACCAAGCCCAGAGTTTTGCATGCCCACTTCAATGGAAATCGCCTTTTGTTTTGGCGGCGACAGGCGAAACAGTTTGGCAAACCAATACCCAAGCAGCAGCCCCAATCCGTTGTGAGCGACTACAATCAGAAAAATAAGAAGCCCGCTTTTGGCAATGGCGGCTTGGTTTTGCCCGACGACGGCGGCGACGATGGCTACAATGGCGATGACCGAAACGAGCGGCAGCGCCGGGATGCACGCTTTTACTTGCTTTTGGAACAGCGCCTGGGCGATGAGCCCTAAAACAATCGGAAGCAGCACGACTTTGACGATTGACCAAAACAACGCGGCAGCGGATACGGACAGCCATTTTCCAGCTAAAAGCAAGATGAGCGAAGGCGTCAAAATCGGCGCCAAAATCGTCGAAACCGAGGTGACGGCGACCGACAGCGCCGTGTCCCCTTTCGCCAAATACGTCATGACGTTGGACGCCGTTCCGCCCGGGCAGCAGCCGACTAAAATAATGCCAAGCGCCACTTCACGCGAAACCGGCAAGAAATAAGCGAGCAAAAACGCGATAAGCGGCATGATCAGAAATTGGGCAACGACGCCGATCAACACATCAAGCGGACGTTTGAATACTTCTTTGAAATCATCTGCTGAAAGCGTCAATCCCATGCCAAACATCACGATGCCTAAAAGCGGCACAATATACGGGGCGATCCACGTAAATGCGCTGGGAGCGAAAAAGGAGAGCGCTCCAAACAGAAGCACCCAGATGGCAAAGGTGTTGCCGACAAAGTTGCTGATTTTTCCTAGTGTGTTCATTGAGCTTCCTCCTTGAGCAAAGATGGGAAAGATATACAAGAAATTATATACATTTTTTTGAAAAGTTCAACTAATGAATCGCCAAATTTTGAAGAAATGTTGACAATATAGAATGATTGTGAAAAAAATCACTTCCTTTTTTTTTGGTTATGCTATGATAGAGATTGAGAAAAAGAATCATTCTTGACACACATGAGAATAGACAGGGAAATAGGGGGGGAAAAGACGATGGTGCTGACTGATTTGCATAAAGGGGAAACAGCGGTCGTCGTCCGTCTGGCCATGGAGCAGGAGGCACTGAAACAGCGTCTTCTTCATCTAGGGGTGAAAGAAGGAAAAATGGTGCGGTTGAAAGCGGCGATGCCGTTTGGCGGACCGGTGATGGTCGAAGTCGATGGGCAGGAAATCGGCTTGCGGCGCAAAGAGGCGGCGTCGATTGAGGTGAGATAAATGTATGTCGCTCTATTTGGCAATCCGAACACCGGCAAAACGTCATTGTTTAACTGTTTAACCGGCTCTTATGAATATGTGGGCAACTGGAGTGGGGTAACGGTCGAGAAGAAAGTAGGAGTGCTTCGCCAGCACGGGGTGCCGGTCGTCGATTTGCCCGGCGTGTATTCGCTTCAGCCACTGTCTCGCGATGAAGGAGTGGCGACCGATTTTTTATTGACCGAGCCGTGCTCAGCGATTGTCAATATCGTTGACGCGTCGCAGTTGCGCCGCAATTTGCATTTGACCGTTCAGCTGCTGGAATTTGGCTGTCCCGTTGTCATCGCGCTCAACATGGTTGATGTGGCGGAAAAACGAGGCGTGAAAGTGGACGCTGCTAAACTGTCGAAGTATCTTGGCGTTCCTGTTATCCCGGTCATCGCCCGAACCGGAAAAGGAACGAACGAATTGGTTCACGCCGTTTTGGCGGCAAAAGATAAGCCGCACCCGGCAATCGCAATCGATTACGGCGCCGAAGTGGAGAACGCCATCAGACGCATTGCCGAGCAGCTGCCGGACGATGTGCCTGGAAACAAACGATGGGCGGCGTTGCAGTTCCTTGAGGGAAATGAACGCATGGCTGCGTATTTGCATAATAGCATGAACCTTTCGCCGCTCGCGGCGATTCGCGCGGAGACGGAGCGGGCGCTTGGCGGCGCGCTCGCCAAGCATATTTACGAGGCGCGCGACCGTTGGATCGCTGAGGTGATCGCTGCTTCAGCCATTGAGTTCAAACATAAGCCGTTGACATGGACGGAAAAAATCGATGCGGTGGTGACGAACCGCTACGTTGGGCTGCCGATTTTTTTGGCGCTGATGTATGTGGTGTTTATGCTGACGTTTAACTGGCTGGGGACGCCGCTTGCCGATCGGCTTGATGCGTTTTTCTCCGGTCCGCTGGCAGATGGGTTGTCCCGTTTTCTCGACTGGGCAGGGGCATCGCCGTTTATCAAGGCGCTCGTCTTGGACGGCGTTGTTGCTGGGGTCGGCGGGGTGTTGGTGTTTGTGCCGCAAATTTTCATTTTGTTCTTTTTCATTTCGCTGCTTGAAGATTCTGGATATATGGCGCGCGTGGCGATGGTGATGGACCGGGTGATGGAAACGATCGGGTTAAACGGCAAGGCGTTTATCCCGATGATCATTGGCTTTGGCTGCAACGTTCCTGGAGTGATGGCGGCGCGGACGATTGAGCAGCCGAAAGAGCGGCTCATGACGATCTTGGCGCTGCCGTTCATGTCGTGTTCCGCCCGCTTGCCGGTGTACGCCTTGTTTGCCGGCACGTTTTTCGCCCGCGAGCAGGCGCTTGTCGTGTTTTCGCTTTACGTGCTTGGCATTGTAGTGGCTTTGGGGCTTGTCAAGTTGTTCTCATCGACGCTCTTGAAAAACGAAAATTCGCTGTTTGTCATTGAATTGCCGCCATACCGCGTGCCGCAGGCGCTCACACTATGGCGAAGCACATGGGAAAAAGGGAAAGGATTCATCCGCAAAGCAGGAACCTTTATTTTCGGCGGTTCGGTCGCCATTTGGCTGCTGACGTATGTCGGGCCGCGTGGGGTTGGCGTTCCAATGGATGACAGTTTGCTGGCTGCGATCGGCGGGTTGATCGCACCGTTGTTGTCGCCGCTTGGCTTTGGCGCCTGGCAGGCAGGCGCCGCGTTGATCACCGGTTTTTTGGCGAAAGAAGTTGTGGTGTCGACGATGAATATTATTTACCACGTTCATGAAGCAAGCGGGCTGAAGAAAGTGATTGCTGCCCAGTTTACGCCGCTGTCGGCGTTCAGCTTTATGGTGTTCGTCCTGCTTTACACTCCGTGTCTGGCAACCGTGGCGGCGATCCGCAAAGAAACCGGATCGTGGAAATGGACGCTGTTGTCGATTGGCATCTCCTTAACGGTTGCTTATATGATTTCACTTCTTGTCTACCAAGCTGGAAAGATAGTAGGTTTTCCATGAAAGGAGAGAATATGATGATGGCGAATATCATCATTGGTGGAGCGATTTTTGCCTACGCCGGCTGGACGATGGTCCGACACGTGAAAAAAAGCGCCAAAGGGGCGTGCGCGTCATGCCATGCAGCGGACCATTGCCGAGGCAGCTGCGGGACGGAGAGATAATCCGTTCAAGACAAACGGATTCCTGACGATGATCGGAATCCGTTTTTTCATTTTCCGACGAAAGACTTTCGCTTCCATGGTTGTAGGATAGCCAAAAAATAAGCGGGGATGCAATGGGCAAACTTTCGTTTCAACGGGCTCTGGAGGACAAAAGATCAGGCCGCTCTTTGTTTTGCCTGTTGGGTGTTGTTGCCTCAATGATGGCCGAAAACAACGGGGGTGGCAAGCTTTTTTTCGTTCAACCGTTGAAACTCAAGGGAAGACCGTGAGTGTGGAGGATAAACTTTTGTCAATACTCAATAACTGGCGCAAGGTAAAAGTATGAAAAGCTGCGAATAGCGAAAAGGCGTCTTTGGATCAAGGTTCGCACAGTTGCGTAAAAACAAAGCAGCAAAAAAACGACGTTGTGGTCCTGTCATCCAAGTTTACTGGGTTGGCGATGGAATTTCACGCAATAATTGAACTTGACCCGAAATTGGCCCGCATTTTGTGTATTATCGATTCATTTGACGCGATGACGACCGAGCGGCCGTACCAGCCGACGAAAACGTTTGAAGAGGCGCTTGAGGAAATCGAGCGTTGCGCTGGGACGCAGTTTGATCCCGTGTATGCGGCGAAGTTTGTCGCGTTTGTGCGCGAGCGTTATTTGCCGCTAGCTGAGATGCAACAACTGAATTGAACAAGGGAAAGGACACTTGCCGATGGCAAGTGTTTTTTGTTTTTCACCGTTTTGCCACGCTTTTGCCAACCTGAATCCGTGATAAAGACGCGTTCAAAGCTGCCAAGAAAACTGGATCAATCAACAAAATATTGCACTCGGGGTTCTTCACCTAATAGGTGAACATTCGAAATGGAGTCGAAGTCTCGACACGATTGGGTTTCCCAGC
>NZ_JAFWFM010000013.1:0-5866 GCF_017515625.1 Geobacillus sp. | reverse complement strand
TATCGTATCATCGCCTCAAGATGAGGGATGAGAGTCCGAAAGCGCTTACGATATGAATTCCTGAAAATGGTTCGCTAACTAGTGATTGACAACACCCGTAGTGAACCGAAAAAATGTTCTCCACAAAGTCTTGACTGACTCACTGTAAAATTCACAGTTGTCAAATGCCAGGTCTTGCTTTAATATAAAAATGTCCATATCCGACAAATTCATCAACTCGCAGCAAGGCGCCGAAAAGGCTTAATAGGGAATCCGGTGGGAATCCGGAGCTGTCCCCGCAACTGTCAATGCGGACGAAATGAAATCGCCACTGTACGGACAGATGGCTTGCGCTGTTTTCCGTACGGGAAGGCTTCAGAGTAGGATGAAGCATGAGCCAGTAGACCTGCCTTGCTTGCCGCAGTTTCCGAATCTTCGGGGGGTGAGACGTGGAAACAGTCGTACAGGGCATTGTTGTGCCCATTGGCGGTCTGTTTCGTGCTCATTCCCCGTTCGGACGGAATGGGCTTTTTTGTTGTACATACATCATCGAAGGGGGAATGACGGATGAAACGTTGGACATGGCCGGCGGTGGTGGCGGTGTTCTTCCTTTTGGCCGCCGTGCTGGTCGGCTGCAGCAGTGGAGCCAATAGCAACGTCCAGCCTGCGAAAAAAGAAGAACCGAAAACGGAACAAGCGGCGTTTCCGGTGACGGTGAAAGACGGGCTTGGCGAGGATGTCACGATCAAAGCGGAACCGAAAAAAATCGTCTCGCTCATCCCGAGCAATACGGAAATCGCCTATGCGTTGGGGTTGGGCGATAAGATCGTCGGCGTCAGCGATTTTGACAATTATCCGGAAGACGTCAAAACGAAAACGAAAATCGGCGGCATGGAATTCAACGTCGAGAAAATCATTTCGCTCAAACCGGATCTCGTCTTGGCCCACGCGTCAAGCGCCCATAACTCGCGCGATGGCCTCAAGCAATTGAAAGACGCCGGCATTACCGTGCTTGTCGTCAATGACGCGAAGTCGTTCGACGATGTATATGCGTCCATCGACTTGATCGGCAAAGCGACCGGGACGACAGACAAAGCGAAGTAAGTGATTGATGAGATGAAAGAGAAGCTTGCGAAAATCAAAGAAAAAGCGAAACAAATCCCGGCGGACAAACAGGCCAATGTCTGGATTGAAGTGTCGCCGCCGCCGCAAATTTATACGGCCGGCAAAGGGACGTTTATGGATGAGATGCTTCAAGTGATTTCGGCGAAAAACGTCGCCGGCAGCTTGGAAGGCTGGCCGATGGTGACGGAAGAAAAAGCCGTGGCCTATAAGCCGGATGTCATCATCACGACATACGGCGGAGCGAAGCAAGTGTTGGCGCGCGCCGCTTGGAAAGACGTGCCGGCGGTGAAAAACAAGCGGGTGTATGACGTCAACACCGACTTAGTAAGCCGACCGGGTCCGCGCCTTGTCGAAGGGGTCGAGGAACTTGCCAAAGCCATTTACCCGGATGTGTTCAAGTAAAATGTGGATGTATATATTGGCCGTCACCGCGGCCGTGTTATCGCTTCTCGTAGGGGTATCGACAGGATCGCTGTCGATTCCCTTTTCTTCTATTGTCCGCATTTTGGCGGCTGAATGGTTCGGAGCGGCGCTGCCTCGCCACATTCTGGCTGATTGGGTGCCGATCGTGATGGCGATCCGCTTGCCGCGCGTCGTGCTTGCGTTTTTGGTCGGGGCGTCATTGGCGCTGGCCGGGGCCGCGTTTCAAGGGCTGTTAAAAAATGCGCTCGCCGATCCGTACACGCTCGGTGTCTCGTCCGGCGCGTCGGTCGGGGCGGTGCTCGTCATCTTTCTCGGCTGGCAATGGCCGTTCTTTGGCACGTTCACGCTGCCGGTCGTGAGCATCTTGTTTGGCATGGCGACGCTTGCCGCCGTTTTGGCGTTCACTCGCGCTGTGGAGCGGCGCATGTCGGTTGAGACGATCATTTTAGCCGGCATTATCTTCGGCGCGTTTTTCAGCGCGTTCATTTCGCTCATGATCGCGTTGACCGGGGAAGAATTGCGGCAAATCATCTCATGGCTGATGGGGAGCGTGGCGATGCGCGGCTGGAAATACAGCGGGCTGTTGCTGCCGTTTTTTCTCGTTGGGGCCGCAGTGCTCATCGCCAACAGCCGCGAGTTGAACGCGTTTGCCTTTGGCGAGGAGGCGGCGCTTCATGTCGGCGTTGATGTTACGCGCCGAAAAGTCATCATTTTGACGGCAGCGGCGCTGCTCACCGGCGCGGCGGTGTCGGTGTCAGGGACGATCGGCTTTGTCGGGCTTGTCGTTCCGCATATGGTTCGGCTTGTGTGCGGGCCGAACTACCGGGTGCTGTTGCCGCTGTCGCTCTTGTACGGCGGTGCGTTTCTTGTGCTTGCCGATGTGGCGGCGCGGACGATCATTGAACCGCGCGAACTGCCGATCGGCGTCATTACGTCGCTGATCGGCGCTCCGCTATTTGCCGTCTTGTTTTTCCGAAAAACGAAACGAAAGATGGGATGACGATGCTCGAGGTGCGGGCCGTATCGCATCGATACGGGCAGCAACAAGTGCTTGATGGTGTGACGTTTGCCGTGGAAAAAGGCGAAATATTCGGCATCTTAGGGCCGAATGGAAGCGGGAAAACGACTTTGATCAAACTCATCAGCAAAGAGCTGCCGCTGGCAAGCGGGGAGATCGTCATCGATGGCCGAAAGCTCTCGGCGCTGTCTGCGAAGCAATGGGCGCGGATGGCCGCCGTCTTGCCGCAGACAGCGGAGGCGGCGCCCGGCTATACGGTGAGGGAAACGGTGGCGCTCGGCCGCTATCCTCATCAGCGCGGCTTCTTTCCGACGTGGACGGAGGACGATGAAGCCGCCCTCCGAGACGCGCTTGCGGCCGTCGGCCTGACGGGGAAAATCGATGAACCGCTCGAACGATTGAGCGGCGGCGAGCGGCAGCGCGCCTATTTGGCCCGCGCACTCGCCCAAGAGCCCAAGCTGCTCTTGCTCGATGAGCCGACGAACCATATGGATGTGAGCGGCCAAGTCCGGCTTTTGGACCGGCTCGCCGAAGCGGCGCACGCCCGCGGCTTGACGGTCGTCGCCGTTTTCCACGATATGAATGCGGCGAGCTTGTATTGCGATCGGGTGCTCGTGCTGAACAAAGGGAAAATAGCTGCGCTCGGCGCCCCTGCGGATGTCATGACGCCGGCGTTGCTTGAGGAAGTGTTTGCCGCGCCGATTGTGCGTCTGGCCCATCCGGCGTCGGCAACGCCGATGTTTTCGTTCATGCCGAACAAGAAGCAAGGGGAATCGCCGGTCGGCGGGCTGCGGCTTTCCTTTCTTGATGACGCCGCTGTGCTTACTGCGGCCGCGCCGCTTCGCGTCCTGTCCTCGGCATTGATCGGCGCCGGATTTCAATGGGCGACCCATTTTGTCAACCGCCAAGTCGGGTTGGATTACGATTGCAGTGATGCGGAAGGAGACATGCGCCGCTATTTGGAGCAGCACGGGTTTCCGCCGGAACGAACGGTCGGCATGATGACAGCGGTTGATGTCCGGGATGCTGTTTGGCTTCAGAAAGAAGGGGAAGCGTTTTCGGTTGCGGTCATGGCGACCGCTGGCGTCGGCAATGCCGTCGATGCCGCTCGGGCGTGCCAGCATCAGCCGCTAGCGGCAAGACCGGGGATGATCAACATGGTGGTGGTCATTGACGGAGTGCTGACGGAAGCAGCGTTTGTCCAGGCGGTGATGACAGCGACAGAAGCGAAGGCAAAAGCGCTCGCCGACCGTTCGGTTTGCGACCCGGAAACCGGGACGCTTGCCACCGGTACGTCGACCGATTCGCTCGCTGTGGCGGCGACGCAAACCGGGCAGGTCTTTGCCTATGCCGGAACGGCGACGGAGCTTGGCCGGGCGCTCGGCCGGCTTGTGTATGAGGCAACAGTTGAGGCGCTTGGCCGCTGGGAGAAGCGGAGGAAACGGCGATGACCCATTTGGCCGCATTGACGTTGGCGCTGTTTCTCGATGCCCTCGTGGGCGATCCGCGCTGGCTGCCGCATCCGGTGCGCGGGATGGGAATGATGATTGCGTGGCTTGATCGCCGCTGGAATCAAGGAACAAAGCGGCGGACGAAAGGGGCGGCGGCCGTGGCGGTCGTGTTGGCCGCTGTTTACGGGATATCGGCGTTCATCGTTTATGTGGGCTACGCGCTGTCCGTATACGTAGGGGTGGCGATCGAGGCGGCCCTCATTTTCACCGCCATTGCGACGAAAAGCCTCGCTGAGGCGGCTGAGGACGTGCGCCGGCCGCTGGAAGCAGGCGATCTTCCTGCGGCGCGCCGCGCGCTGTCCATGATCGTCGGCCGCGACACCGAGCGGCTCGATGAAGCCGGCATCACCCGCGCCTGCGTGGAGACGGTGGCGGAAAACACGAGCGACGGCATCACCGCTCCGCTCTTTTATGCGGCCTTGGGCGGTGCGCCGCTCGCGTTATTGTACCGGGCGGTGAACACGTGTGATTCCATGATTGGATACAAAAATGAGAAGTATCGCGAATTTGGCTGGGCGGCCGCGCGGCTGGACGATGCGCTCAACTACATTCCAGCGCGGCTGACGGCGCTTGTGATGGTGTTGGTCTTTGGCGGCCGCCGCTTTCGTTTGGCGCTGTCGATCTTATTTCGCGATGCCCGCCGCCACCCAAGCCCGAACAGCGGCTGGCTTGAGGCGGCGATGGCCGGGCTGCTTGGGGTGCAGCTCGGCGGAACGAATACATACGGCGGTGTGGTCTCGAGGAGGCCGACGCTCGGTGACCCGGCCGCCCCGCTTCGCGCCGCCCACATTCGCCAAGCGGTCCGCATCATGATTGGAACGGTGCTAGTGTTTACATTATTGCTATGGATTGGGGGGATAATCGTTGCGTTGGCCGGCGCATGGGGCGAATCCGCGCGCGTTGTATGAGCAATGCGGATTGGCCCCTCCAGACGAATACATTGATTTCAGCGTCAATACGAATCCGTACCGGCTGCCGCCGTCAGCTTGGCCGAGCGGTGAGGAGTGGATTCGCTGGGCCGGGGAGTATCCGGATTCGGAAGCGAAGGCGCTCAGGGAGCTCGTTGCCAAGCAGGAGCAGATTCGACCCGGACAAGTGCTGATGACGAACGGGGCGGCGGAGGCGATTTATTTGTTGGCCGCGCTATTTGCCGGTCGGCGCGTCGGCATCTTGGAGCCGACGTTTTCCGAGTATCGGCGCGCCTGTCTCGCTTATGGATGCGATGTGGAGGGATTCGCGGCCGATGAAGCGCGGGGCTTTTCTTATGACTTGGATGAAGCGACTGCCTGGGCAGGCAAGCAAGACATTATCTTTTTATGCCATCCGAACAATCCGACGGGGACAGTGATGGAGGAAGGTGAATTGAGATCACTGGTGGACGCGGCGCACACGGCTGGCACCTATGTAATCATCGATGAAGCATTTTATCCGTTTTGGCGCGGCGGGTTTACGGCGATGCGCTGGTTGGGACGCTATCCGCGCCTCATTGTGCTTCGATCGTTGACGAAAATCCATCACCTGGCCGGCGCGCGCCTTGGTTATGTCGCTGCTGACGAGGCGGTGATCGCTTCGCTGAAAACGCATCAGCCGCCATGGAGCACAAACGGCATCGCCCAACAATTGGCGCTTCGTTTCATGGCGATGGAATCGTTTGTCAAGTGGACGAAAGCCTGAATCCGTGACAGAAGTGTATCAAAAATGCTGGGAAACCCAATCGTGTCGAGACTTCGACTCCATTTCGAATGTTCACCTATTAGGTGAAGAACCCCGAGTGCAATATTTTGTTGATTGATCCAGTTTTCTTGGCAGC
>NZ_JAFWFM010000141.1:0-12476 GCF_017515625.1 Geobacillus sp. | reverse complement strand
ATAGAATATGGCTAGAACGGACACCTTCGGAACGAAGGGAAGCGTAAAGGGTTCTTGTGTGTGGCTTACCGTTCAGCGAACACACACAAGTCGCTTGAAGCCCCCACCTCTAAGCGAAGCGTAGGTGGTGGGTAGTTCACTTATGGCCATCGGGCTGAATATGCTCGGTTTGACGAACATTCGCGTGGCGAATTTGCTGCCGAGCATTCTTGTCGTGGCGGCTGCCGTGTGTGTTCTTTCATTCGTCTAATAGACGGCCGCCTCTTCGGCCGAGAGCGGACAAACGACGTCCGTGCAGAGGGAGCGCCTAAACCGGGCGTTCAAGGCGCGCAAAAGAAATCCCCTCTTTAAGAACAACAGCCGGATGAGAGGGGATTTTGCTGTTTACCATAAGGAATGCCGGTCTTTCAGAAGCGGTTGGGTGGCTCGCTCTTTGCGGATGATGTGCCGCTCCGCTTCATAAATGCCGTTGGCGATCGTTTTCGCCATATTCATGACGAGATGAAGACGCGTATTTTGCAAGACGAAAAATTCCATAAACCCGCTCACATTGACGACTCCAGTAATATGGGCGTCGCCGACAGGGGAAAGTTGCTTGTTCACTCCGGCTCCGGGGCGAACCGGCCCTTTCGACACGGTGATGGCCCCGACGCTTTTCAACCGTCCGAGGCAAGCGTCGACAGCGATGATAAACGGATCGCGATGAATCAGCTGAATGGCCCCCACTTTTTCTTCCAAGTTGACCGCATGAATCGGCTCTTCAAGCGTTCCGTATACGTGAAAACGGGCCAATGGCTTCTCCTTCAGTATCGTGCCGACGAGCGGTCCAAGCGAATCGCCGGTCGAACGGTCCGTGCCGATGCAGACGACGGCAATCGGTTGAACGAGCGGATCGGGAAGCAGCGAAGTGATTCGCCAGGCGATGGACGATGCCGCCCCCTGTTCATCATAAAAAACGCGATTCCTTTCTTCCCGGGAAGAGAAAAATATCGACGGTATGCTCATGCGATTCACTCCTACTTTCGGTTCAAAATTATTAACAGTATACGGAAAATAAAAGAATCATATACATCTCGATGTTTGTTTTCTTGTCTTTTCTTTTTCGCCCGTTGCCTGCATTTGACTACAAATCGGCGGTCCATCTTGTTAAAATAAAAGCGCAGAATAGAAAAAGGTTGAGGTGTCGTCAACATTGAATGCGATGGAAAAAACGGTTAACCGGCTGCTCGAGCTGTTGACGAATGAGGAGCTATGGCTTCGAATTGGAACAGGGGCGCTTAAGATTGTTCTTATCCTACTCATATGCGCCGCAGCAGTGAAAGTGTTGAAAATAGCCGTTCATAATATGTTCAAAGTGCGGGAGAAAGCACCGATCCGCATTTCGGAACGGCGAGAGATGACGTTAACGCGGCTGTTAGACAATGTGATTACGTACGTACTATATTTTATTGCGCTGTTGATGATTTTAGATACGTTTGGTGTTCCGGTCAAAGCGTTGTTGGCTGGGGCCGGGGTTGTTGGCCTGGCCGTCGGCTTCGGGGCGCAAAGCTTAGTAAAAGACATCATCACCGGGTTTTTCATCATTTTTGAAGACCAGTTTGCGGTCGGCGATTACGTCCGCATCGGCAATTTTGAAGGGTATGTGGAAGAGATCGGGCTTCGGGTGACGAAAATTAAAAGCTGGACGGGAGAAGTGCATATTTTGCCTAACGGCAGCATTACGCAAGTGACGAACTATTCACTTCACAACAGTTTGGCGGTAGTGGACATCAGCATCTCCTATGAAGAAGATATTGAAGAGGCGGAAAAAGCGATTCGTGAACTGCTGCCGCAGTTGCCGGACAAATACGAGGATATGGTCGCACCGCCGCAGTTGCTTGGCGTGCAAAACTTAGTGAACTCGGAAATGGTGCTTCGTATTACATGCGAAACGAAGCCGATGTGCCATGTCGGTGTGGCAAGAGCCATCCGCAAAGAAGTAAAGATGCTTTTAGACGAACGCGGAATCGAAATGGCATACCCAAGGTTCGTGTTGCATCGGCGAAGCGGAGAGGAGCCGCTTGATGCCAAATGGCAAGGGCAGAAATCATGACAATCATGGAGGTGAGCAGATGGAAGAGAAGGAATTTGGCTTGTATGATATCGTTGAGATGAAAAAGCCGCACCCGTGCGGCACGAACCGTTGGAAAGTGATCCGCTTAGGCGCGGATATCCGCATCAAATGCGAGGGGTGCGCCCACAGCGTTCTGTTGCCGCGCAAAGAGTTTATTCGCAAAATGAAAAAAGTGTTAGTCAGGCATGAAGAATGACAAAAGGGGCTGATCCAAAAGAGCGGTAACGCTCCTATCTGGAGCAGCATGGAAACATAGACCGCCACGAAACATCCGGTAAAGCCAAGGGTTTCAGGAGGGGGTCTCTTTCCCATACTTCGGTTGCATCTCATCAAAAAGGGGCTTTTGCGTCAGCCCGAATACGAATTTAATGAAAGAGGCGTTTGCCTCGGTCAACACTGTTGTTGTCTTTGAACAGTTTATGACTGATACCGCCGCCGCTGCTGATTATGTCCTTCCGGTTGCGGCTTCGTTTGAGGAAGAAGACGTTTATTGTTCGTCAATGTACCATGCGTATTTGAATTACGGGCCGAAGCTCGTCGACCCGCCGGGCGATGCGAAGCCTGATCTTTGGATTTGGACGGAGCTGGCCAAACGGCTTGGCTTTGGCGATGCGTTCGCCTATACGCGCGAGCAGTTTCTCGCCATGGCGCTGCGCCCGTTGGAAACACACGGGATTACGCTCGAGCGGATCAAAGCCGAGCATCGCGTTCTTCTGCCCGTCGAGCCGGTGCCATGGCATGACCGCCGTTTCCAAACGCCAAGCGGCAAATATGAATTCACTTCGAACATTGCCCGGCAAAAAGGAATGGACGGCCGGCTGCAAATCATGTACCCGGCTGAGTCGGAAGAAGCTCATCCGGCATTGGCCGCCAAGTATCCGTACCGGTTGTTGACGATCCATCCGCTCCGTTCCAACCATTCTCAGCATTCCCCTCTCGTTCCGGCGCTGCAAACTGTGCGCATTGAAGCTTGTCATTTTTTGTGCCAGCCCATATAATGAGGGAAGATGCGAACGGGAAAGAGGAGTGGAACGAATGGGATTGACAGCAGGAATCGTCGGGTTGCCAAACGTCGGCAAATCGACGTTGTTTAACGCCATTACAAAAGCAGGTGCCGAATCGGCCAATTATCCGTTTTGCACGATTGAACCGAACGTCGGCGTCGTAGAAGTGCCGGACGAGCGGTTGACCGTCCTGACCGACATGTTTCGGCCGAAGCGGACCGTGCCGACGGTTTTTGAGTTTACCGACATCGCCGGGATCGTGAAAGGAGCAAGCAAAGGGGAAGGGCTTGGAAACAAGTTTTTGTCGCACATTCGCCAAGTTGATGCGATTTGCCAAGTCGTCCGTTGCTTCAGCGATGAAAACATCACCCACGTCGCCGGCAAAGTCGATCCGCTCGCCGATATTGAAACGATCAACTTAGAGCTTATTTTTGCTGACCTGGAGACGGTCGACAAACGAATGGAGCGGGTGGGCAAAATCGCCAAGCAAAAAGACAAAGAGGCGGCGTTTGAATACGAAATTTTGCTGCGGCTGAAAGAGACGCTCGAAGCCGGCAAGCCGGCGCGCACGATCGAGTTTGCCGATGAAGAGATGAAAGTCGTCAAGCAGCTGCACTTGCTGACGACCAAACCGATGCTTTATGTCGCCAATGTCGGCGAGGACGATGTCGCTGATCCGGAGAGCAATCCGTTCGTCGCGGAAGTGCGTGAGTTTGCCAAAAGCGACAATGCGGAAGTGATTGTCGTCTGTGCAAAAATTGAAGAAGAAATCGCCGAGTTCAGCGATGAGGAAAAACAGCAGTTTTTGCAAGAGCTCGGCATTGAACAATCCGGCCTCGATCAGCTCATTCGCGCCGCCTACAGCTTGCTTGGGCTGGCGACGTTTTTTACCGCCGGTGAACAAGAAGTGCGGGCATGGACGTTTCGCAAAGGGATGAAGGCGCCGCAATGCGCCGGTATTATTCACTCTGACTTTGAGCGCGGGTTCATTCGCGCTGAAACCGTTTCATACGACGATTTAGTCGCTGCCGGCTCGATGGCGGCGGCGCGCGAAGCCGGCAAAGTGCGGCTGGAAGGGAAAGATTACGAAGTGCAAGACGGCGACATCATGCACTTCCGGTTCAATGTGTAACGCCATTGTCGACAGAGTCCGCGGCCAAGGGGCGGCAGACTGCGTGAGTTCCATGTGCAATGCCGCGGAGAAAGGAAAATGATTGGCGGCGTGGTGAACTTCCAGTGCTAATTCTGGCGAATGTTTCCGTCATCGGAATGAAGCGGAATAGCCTTGCTTATTGCCGACAGTCATGGTATAATCAACGAATGTGAGTAATGATTATTGCTCCTTGCCCTTCGACGGGAAGGGCCGTTTAGACCAAAAGGAGGTGACGAGCGTGAGAAAATACGAAATCATGTACATCATCCGCCCGAACATGGACGATGAAGCAAGACAAGCTCTCGTCGAGCGGTTTAACAACGTGTTGAAAGAAAACGGTGCGGAGATTACGAATGTGACGGATTGGGGCAAACGCCGTTTAGCCTATGAAATTGAAAAATATCGCGACGGCTACTACATGATTGTCAACGTCACGGCAGAGCCGAAAGCGGTGCAAGAATTTGACCGTTTAGCGCGCATCAGCGAAGACATTATCCGCCATATCGTTGTGAAAGAAGAAGAATAATTTTTTGTATATAGTACGAGGTGGTTCTGATGATTAACCGCGTCATTTTGGTCGGCAGGTTAACGAAAGATCCGGAGTTGCGCTACACTCCAAGCGGAGTGGCTGTTGCCACGTTCACGCTCGCGGTCAACCGCCCGTTTACGAATCAGCAGGGCGAGCGGGAGGCGGATTTTATTCAATGCGTCGTTTGGCGCCGCCAAGCGGAAAACGTCGCCAACTTCTTGAAAAAAGGGAGCTTGGCCGGGGTTGACGGCCGGCTGCAAACCCGCAGCTATGAAAACCAGGAAGGCCGACGCGTGTATGTGACGGAAGTGGTGGCTGACAACGTCCAATTTCTTGAGCCAAAAGGAAGCAATGAGCAGCGTGGGGCAGCAGCAGGCGGATACTATGGGGATCCGTTCCCATTCGGACAAGATCAGAACCACCGTCATTCAAGCGAGAAAGGGGTTGGCCTCCTCGACGAAGATCCTTTTGCCAATGACGGCCAGCCGATTGATATTTCCGACGATGATTTACCGTTTTGAACGATCATGGAAACGATAGAAGCGGAAAGGAGGAACGAAGCATGGCAGGACGGAAAGGCGGTCGTGGCAAACGCCGCAAAGTATGTTATTTCACGGCAAACAACATCACGCACATCGACTACAAAGACGTTGATTTGCTGAAAAAATTCATCTCTGAACGCGGCAAAATTTTACCGCGCCGTGTGACGGGAACGAGCGCGAAATATCAGCGCAAACTGACGGTCGCAATCAAACGGGCGCGCCAAATGGCGCTGTTGCCGTACGTTGCCGATGAGTGAGCTGAAAAAAGCAGTAAGGGGGACCTTACTGCTTTTTCTATTTATGCTGAGTAAACTAGATGGAAAGGAGAACGTTCATTGCGGAAAACGCACGCCCTCACTGAAGCAGCCATCGAACTCGCGCTGTTTGCCGTTTTGTTTTTGATGGCGTTGTACGTGCCGGTGATCGGCTTTGTCGCTGCCCTGTTTTTAGCGCTTCCATTTATGGTGTTTACGATGCGTCACGGGCTTGCCCCTGCCTGGTTGCTGCTCGTTGCGGCTCTCGTTGTCTCCAGCCTTATCGGTTCGTTTTTGTCGCTGCCGATGGCGCTTATGTTTGGCACTGTTGGCATAACGGTCGGCGCGATGTTGGCGAAACAGAAAAACCGCTATCTCATCTGGCTTGTCGGCGCCCTCGTGTTTTTAGCCAACATCGTGCTTGATTACATCATTTCGATTCAATTTTTCCAAGTTGACATGATCCGGGATACGCTTGGTTTAGTGCGCGAGTCGTTTGATACGGCGATGCGCATGATGGAAGCGATGGGCCAAAAGCCGCCAGCTGGGATGCAAAAGCAGCTTGAACAAGGAATCGAACTGATCGGCTACATGGTTCCGACGCTGTTTGTCATCGCTGCGTTGGCGCTCGCCTACGTGACCATCATGGTCTCGCTGCCCATTATGAAGCGGCTGAAGCTCCCGGTCGGCACGTGGCCGCCGTTTCGTGAGCTCTCCTTGCCAAAAAGCGTGCTATGGATATACATCATGGTGCTTGTTCTTTCCATGTTTCCGTTTGCCGAGGGAACTTTCCCTTATATTGCTGTATTGAACCTCTCTTATGTGCTGCAGCTTGCCATGGCAGTACAAGGATTTTCGTTTTTGTATTACGCCGCCTACAAAAAAGGCATTGCGAAAGGCGTGGTGATCGCTGGGACGGTTGTTTGTTTATTCCTGCCTTTTCTACTTTATCTTGTGGCGATATTCGGTATAATTGATTTAGGATTTGATTTGCGCCGCCGCCTATAAATAATTGGATAAGGTGAGCCATTTCTTCAGTGTAGGAGCTGACTTGAATGTCCCATTTTTACGAGAGGAAAGCATACCGCTATCCATCCTATGCGTTAGCCGCCTTGGCGGTGCTCATGGCGGCCGGCCTGTTTTATTTCCACTGGCTGCTTGGGCTGATCGGCTTTCTCACCGTTGGGTTTACGCTTTATTATGTCATTTGGTCACAGCGCTCTTTGTATCAAGAGCTGGGGCAATATATTTCCAACCTGTCGTATCGGGTGAAGAAAGTCGGCGAGGAAGCGCTTATGCAGATGCCGATCGGCATCATGCTCATCGATGAGGAAGGGAAAATCGAATGGTCGAACCGGTTTTTAGCCTCCTGCTTTAAGGAACAGACGTTGGTTGGCCGCTCGCTTGCCGAGCTGTCCGAACCGTTGGCCGCTTTCGTCAAAAAAGGAAAGGCGGACGAGGAGATTATGGAACTGAACGGAAAACAGCTGAAAGTCATCGTCCGCCGCCACGAACGGCTTCTTTACTTTTTCGATGTTACAGAGCATATGGAGCTGAAACGGCAATATGAGGCAGAGCGGTTGGCGATGGCGATCATTTTTCTTGATAATTATGATGAAATTACGCAAGGGATGGACGATCAAGCGAAAAGCCAATTGAACAGCCTTGTAACCTCTGTGTTGAACCGATGGGCGAACGATTACGGCATCTTTTTAAAGCGAACGTCGTCGGATCGATTCATTGCCGTATTGAATGAGCACATATTGACCCGGTTGGAAAAAAGCAAATTTTCTATTTTGGATGAGGTTCGCGAGCAGACGGCCAAACACCAAGCCCAGCTCACGTTGAGCATCGGCATTGGCGCCGGCGTATCCCCACTGCCAGAACTTGGGACGCTTGCGCAATCGAGCTTGGATTTGGCGCTCGGGCGCGGCGGCGATCAAGTAGCGATCAAACACGGAAACGGAAAAGTGAAGTTTTATGGCGGAAAAACGAACCCGATGGAAAAGCGGACACGCGTCCGCGCCCGCGTCATTTCCCATGCGCTTCGCGAGCTCATCGCTGAAAGCGATAGGGTGCTCATTATGGGGCATAAATATCCGGATATGGACGCGCTCGGGGCGGCGATTGGCATTTTAAAGGTCGTTCAATCAAACCAAAAGGAAGGGTTTATTGTTGTTGACCAGGCAAAAACGGATGCAGGTGCGCAACGGCTGCTCGAAGAAATGAGAAAACATGCTGATTTATGGTCGAGATGCATCAAACCGGAGCAGGCGCTTGAGCTCGTGACAGAAGATACGCTGCTCATCGTCGTGGATACGCACCGTCCGTCGCTTGTCGTTGAAGAACGACTGCTGTACCGCATGGATCATATCGTCGTCATCGATCATCATCGTCGCGGCGAAGAGTTTATTGAAGCGCCGATTCTCGTCTACATGGAGCCGTACGCTTCATCGACATCGGAATTGGTCACCGAGCTGCTTGAGTACCAGCCGAAGCGGGTGAAGCTGTCGATGCTGGAGGCGACGGCGCTTCTTGCCGGCATCGTCGTTGACACAAAGAGTTTTACGCTCCGCACCGGTTCCCGCACGTTCGATGCGGCGTCGTATTTGCGCGCCCAAGGAGCGGATACGGTGCTTGTGCAAAAATTGCTGCGGGAAAGCGTAACGAATTACGTCAGACGGGCGAAATTGGTCGAGCGGACGGTGATTGATGAACACGGCATCGCCATCGCCAAGGGGGGCGAGAACGAGGTGCACGATCAAGTGTTGATCGCGCAAACCGCCGATACGCTTCTGACGCTGAGCGGCGTCGCCGCCTCTTTCGTCATTTCCAAGCGGGCAGATGGGACGGTCGGCATCAGCGCCCGCTCGCTTGGCGACATCAACGTGCAAGTCATTATGGAGAAGTTGGGCGGGGGCGGACATTTGACAAATGCTGCCGCCCAACTGTCCGGGGTGACGGTCGGAGAGGCGGAGCGGCAACTGCGGGAAGCCATTCATGACTATTTTGAGGGGGGTAAGCCATCATGAAGGTCATCTTTTTAAAGGATGTCAAAGGAAAAGGGAAAAAAGTGGAAATCAAAAATGTCGCCGACGGCTATGCCAACAACTTCTTATTTAAACAAGGGCTGGCCATTGAAGCGACGCCAGCCAATTTAAAGGCGCTCGAGGCGCAAAAACAAAAAGAGCAGCGCCAGGCGGCCGAGGAGCTGGCGAATGCGAAAAAATTGAAAGAACAGCTTGAGAAGCTGACAGTAACCATTCCAGCAAAGGCAGGCGAAGGCGGCCGTTTGTTCGGCTCGATTACGAGCAAACAAATCGCCGAGTCGCTGCAAGCCCAACACGGCTTGAAGCTCGACAAGCGCAAAATTGAGCTTGCCGATGCCATTCGCGCGCTTGGATACACGAACGTGCCGGTGAAACTCCACCCAGAGGTAACGGCGACGCTGAAAGTGCATGTGACAGAACAAAAATAACGGCGACGTCTCATTTCAGGAAGCGAAGATGCCCCCGCCCGCTGCGGCGGGGCTCCTTTGCTTATTAGCTGCAACAGAGAAAGATACAACGGGGGAAAAGGTGGTGAAACGATGAGCGAGCTGTTTTCAGAACGAATTCCTCCACAAAGCATTGAAGCTGAGCAAGCGGTGCTTGGCGCCGTATTTTTGGATCCCGCTGCGTTAATGCCTGCTTCGGAAATTTTAATCCCAGAGGATTTTTACCGTGCAGCCCATCAAAAAATTTTTCACGCCATGCTTCGCGTCGCCGACAGGGGGGAGCCGGTCGATTTGGTGACGGTGACGGCGGAACTCGCCGCTTCCGAGCAGCTTGAGGAAATCGGCGGCGTCTCCTACTTAAGCGAGCTCGCCGACGCCGTGCCAACAGCGGCCAACGTCGAATATTACGCTCGCATCGTCGAGGAAAAATCGGTGCTGCGCCGCCTCATCCGCACAGCGACATCGATCGCGCAAGACGGATATACAAGGGAAGACGAGATCGACGTTTTGCTTGATGAAGCTGAGCGCAAAATTATGGAGGTTTCCCAACGGAAGCATTCGGGCGCCTTTAAAAATATTAAGGACATTCTCGTGCAAACGTATGACAATATTGAGATGCTCCATAACCGGGATGGGGAAATCACCGGCATCCCGACCGGGTTCACCGAGCTTGACCGGATGACGTCCGGTTTTCAGCGGAGCGATTTGATTATCGTGGCCGCCCGGCCGTCGGTTGGGAAAACAGCGTTCGCCTTAAATATTGCCCAAAATGTAGCGACGAAAACGAATGAAAATGTCGCCATTTTCAGTTTGGAGATGAGCGCCCAGCAGCTGGTGATGCGGATGCTTTGTGCAGAAGGCAACATTAACGCGCAAAACTTGCGCACCGGCAAATTGACGCCGGAAGACTGGGGCAAGCTGACGATGGCGATGGGGAGTTTATCGAACGCCGGCATTTATATCGACGACACGCCGAGCATCCGCGTCAGCGACATTCGCGCCAAATGCCGCCGGCTTAAGCAGGAAAGCGGGCTCGGCATGATTGTCATTGATTATTTGCAGCTCATTCAAGGGAGCGGACGTAGCAAAGAAAATCGCCAACAGGAAGTATCGGAAATTTCCCGCTCGCTGAAGGCGCTCGCCCGCGAGCTTGAAGTGCCGGTCATCGCCTTGTCGCAGCTGTCGCGCAGCGTCGAGCAGCGCCAAGACAAACGGCCGATGATGTCCGATATTCGTGAATCCGGAAGCATTGAGCAAGACGCCGACATTGTCGCCTTTTTGTACCGCGATGACTATTACAACAAAGATTCTGAGAACAAAAACATCATTGAAATCATTATTGCCAAACAGCGCAATGGTCCAGTCGGAACGGTGCAGCTCGCTTTTATTAAAGAGTATAATAAGTTTGTCAACCTAGAGCGCCGCTTCGATGAGGCGCAAATTCCGCCGGGGGCGTAAACCGGCTCACGTTGGCGGCAGGCGCCTCCTTTCGGGTTTAATAGACGAACAAAAAGTTTATAACTGTTTAAAATGTTCGTGTTTCATTGACTTTGCACCGAAAAACTGATACACTGACAATGTTTAGACCGAGGAAACTGGAGGTGCTCGCCATGTCGTCAGTCGTTGTTGTCGGCACGCAATGGGGCGATGAAGGAAAAGGGAAAATTACAGACTTTTTATCGGAAAACGCGGAAGTCATTGCCCGGTACCAGGGAGGGAACAACGCCGGACACACGATCGTGTTTAACGGAGAGCGGTATAAGCTTCACTTAATCCCGTCGGGCATTTTTTATAAAGACAAAATTTGCGTCATCGGCAACGGCATGGTCGTTGATCCGAAAGCGCTTGTCGCCGAGCTTTCCTATTTGCATGAGCGCGGCGTTTCGACCGATAATTTGCGCATCAGCAACCGCGCCCATGTCATTTTGCCGTATCATTTGAAATTGGATGGGCTTGAGGAAGAGCGGAAAGGCACCAATAAAATCGGCACGACGAAAAAAGGAATCGGGCCGGCGTACATGGATAAAGCAGCGCGCATCGGCATCCGCATCATCGATTTGCTCGACCGCGATGTGTTTGCGGAAAAGCTGGCCCGCAACTTGGAAGAGAAAAACATGTTGTTCGAAAAAGTGTACGGTGCCGAAGGGTTCCGCTTCGAGGACATTTTTGAAGAGTATTACGAGTATGGCCAGCAAATCGCAAAATACGTCTGTGATACATCGGTCGTATTGAACAACGCGCTTGATGAAGGACGCCGCGTCCTGTTTGAAGGAGCGCAAGGCGTCATGCTCGATATCGACCAAGGGACGTACCCGTTTGTTACGTCTTCCAACCCGGTGGCCGGCGGGGTGACGATCGGTGCTGGCGTTGGCCCGACGAAAATCAAGCACGTCGTCGGAGTGGCAAAAGCCTATACGACGCGCGTCGGCGATGGGCCGTTCCCGACCGAGCTGCATGATGAAATCGGCGACCGCATTCGTGAAGTGGGCCGCGAATATGGGACGACAACCGGCCGTCCGCGCCGCGTCGGCTGGTTTGACAGCGTCGTCGTTCGCCATGCCCGCCGGGTGAGCGGCATCACCGACTTGTCGCTCAATTCGATTGACGTGTTGACCGGCATTGAAACGTTGAAAATTTGCGTCGCCTACCGATATCGCGGTGAAGTGATCGAGGAGTTTCCAGCCAGCTTAAAAGTTTTGGCGGAATGCGAGCCGATTTACGAAGAGCTGCCGGGCTGGACGGAAGATATCACCGGGGTGAGAAGCTTGGACGAGCTGCCGGCCAATGCCCGCCACTATGTCGAACGCATTTCCCAACTCACCGGCATCCCGCTTTCGATTTTCTCTGTCGGTCCGGACCGCTCGCAAACGAACGTCGTCCGCAGCGTTTATGCATAAGCGGCTAGCGGTGAACACCAAAGCATAGATGCACATGCGTCTATGCTTTTTTCATTCGCGGAGGAAAAGCGGTTCCGTCCGTGGTCGGGGTCATGCGCTTGCGTCTATGCCCTTTTCACTGTATAGATGCAACGAAATCGTTTAACATATCCTTGGCGGAAAAGTGGCTCATCCATTTTTGACTGTCGAAGGCAAGCCATAGGCTTGCCTCCGTCACGCTAAGGCGTGACGGAAGACCGAACAACGACTCGCTTAAAGACCCATTCATGGGTCTTTAAGCGGTGTTGTTCGGTCACTTGACATTCGGATGAAATGACCGGTAAAAACGAAAAATGTTAAAGCTTTAAATTGCATCTATATAGATGCAACGAAGAAGTTTAACATATCCTTGACGGAAAAGCGGTTTGTCCATTTTCGACTGTCGAAGGCAAGCCATAGGCTTGCCCCGTCACGCCAAGGCGTGACGGAAGACCGAACAACCACCTGCT
>NZ_JAFWFM010000140.1:0-1860 GCF_017515625.1 Geobacillus sp. | reverse complement strand
TTATGTCGCCCCAGATAGGAGCATTACCGCTCTTTTGGGTCAGCCCTTTTTCATATGGCTAGTCCGGGATCGGTCATTGGAAACGGCTTCTAGAAGGACGGGGATTTTATGGAAACAGCGGCCCGATGGTTGGCATGAAACGCGAACGTGGCGCGTACGATGGCAATACAAGCGGCAAAAAAGCTTCACAAACAGAAAAAAGCTCATTATAATAGCAACAAAGAGAAAGGAAGGGGATGGGAAAACATGGCAAGATCGTTTTATCGTTACTTATTGCGCTTCCGCCACGGGTGTGAAGAAGATCCAATCGTCCGGTTTGCGAACGGGGCGTACGATGACCACAGCTTTCCAAAAGGATCGGCCGACTACGAGGAGCTCAGCGGGTATTTGGAGGTGCATGGCGATTATTTGGAAAGCATGGTTCTCTTTGATGAACTATGGGAGCAGTTTTTACACGAAGCATAACATGGAAGAGGGTTTTGCTCTGAATATTGACAGCGATTTCAATCGTTTTTCCGCGCTGGCAAAGGTGTCCACCCTTGTATGCATGCATATACTATACTAACCATTTGTTCAACAAGGGTGGGAGATGCCAATGAGCGCGCCGAAACGCCCGAAATTTTCTGTCGGCGATATCGTTGTCAATACATTGTACGGAACAGTCGGAACCGTCACCGATATTCAGCAAGTAGACGGCACGTTTTTGTACGAAATCAACCATGGCCATAGCCTGTTTGCTGAGCAGACGCTCGTGTTGTTGTCTGAATTTACCGGCGATTTGTGGATTGCCGAAGAAATTGAAATTGAGCTGCCGTTTTTCCTTGGCGAAATTGTCCGCGTCCACGATTATGGCGGCCAATTGTTCAAAGTCGTTGGAGTGCGGACAGAAATTTACCGCTATTATGGGGAAGGATGGGAAGAGACGATTTATGAATTGAAACGGCTGACGGACGGCTGGGAAATTGAAGTCCATCTAGAAGATATGATTCCGCTGGCCGATGGGGACGAAACGTCCGTCACGCTCGTGCAAGATATCGTGATCGCCGCGCCGATGAAGGCCTCGATCGCGCTGCCGTCCGCCGGCGAAAAGAGTGGGCCGTCGGTTGACGACCTGCTTGATATGTACAATGACTACAAAGCGCTGTATGAATGGTTCGGCGATGACCAATACAAACGAATGATGGAAACGGTTGTTCAACGGTTGCAAACGATTGTAAACTACCATAATAAGAACTGACAAAGAACAAAGAGAAAGTAGGGAATGCCGGCGAAGAGGACGAACGCAGCCATTCTGTTAACAATTGTTTCCATTATTTTATCTGCAATCGTCAGCTTGTCCATTTTGTTCCGCCTCCGTATTTTTTTGTTTTATTGGTACATATGGTATGAAGGAAGCGGAAAAAGTAGTACAACATGATTTTTGACATAAAACGGAAGGCGGCGACATACAACATTACAAAGGGGGCGAGATGGAGTGAAGGAGATTGAAGTGATTATTGATACGGAGGAGATCGCCGAATTTTTTTACCTACAACTCATCCGCCGCGGCCTTGTGCCGACGCAGGAGGAACTGGAAGAGCTCGCGGATATTACGTTTGACTATTTGCTGGAAAAATGCATTATCGACGAAGAGATTGATGTCGACGACGAGTAACCGTCGTCGTTTTTACAATTACTCGGCCGCCGCGATGGCGGCCGCTTTCATCATGGCCAAATGCCGCTCGTAGCGGTCGGTCATCTCGCCTGAGGCCGGAAGCGGAAGCGTCTCGAGCGCCCGCATGATCGTGTCGTCGGTGAACCAGTCGCGCCGATCGTCAAAAGAATGGGTGAGATCCGGCCAAGCTGCCTCAAGACGGGGGC
>NZ_JAFWFM010000139.1:0-2976 GCF_017515625.1 Geobacillus sp. | reverse complement strand
GAACAAATAACAAGATCAAGCTGATGAAACGTCGGGGATACGGATACAGAAATATCCAGCGTTTTGCATTGCGGGTTCGGCTAGAAACAGCTAACATACTTTCATGACAGGTGCAAGTACAACTTTTGGTGATGAACCTTGTTTCTTTTTACATGGTAATTATTGTTATGAAAATTGCTCATCTACAGTTTATGATTTATGATTATATTGCACCGAACATATTTTCACAACCATCATATTATTTCCTTAGTTCTGTTTTTCTATTAATCATGCAGAACGGCAGGGAAAACCCCACACTTTCCGACCAAACCGTGGTTGCAGAAGGAAGCAAAGTTCAAGTTTTGCAAAGCTTCCCTATTTGACAAAATCCGGATTTCACCCCGCGTTCCCTCATAAATCATCAGTTCGTTATCACTAAACAACAGATAACCGGCCGGCTGTCCGCCGGCCATCACGACTGTCTCATCATGCATGATCAACACTCCTGTACTTCCCTTCAAAAAAATTGTTGCTCACAACGGCGCCCGTATACGGTTTGAACTCGACAAGCCCTTCCTCTTCAAGCTGGCGGATCGCCGACCGCGACGTGGACAACTTGCACTTCCGTATAGAAATCAAAGCTGTAATGCCCGCCTTCGCGGCCGATGCCGCTGTATTTCGTCCCACCAAACGGGATGCGCAAATTGCGGACGTTCGGTGAATTGACCCACGCCATCCCGCTTTCGATCGCTTGGGCGACGCGGTGGCCGCGCTTCATGTCGTTCGTCCAGACGTACGCCGCCAATCCGTACTTCACATCGTTCGCCAACCGAATGGCCTCTTCTTCACTCGTGAAAGACATGACGGCCATGACCGGTCCGAAAATTTCTTCCTGCGCCACTTTCATATCGTTGCGGCAGTTAAGCAATAATGTCGGGGGCACAAAGTTGCCGCGCTCCAGCCCTTTCGGAACGCCCGGGGCATAGACGTCCGCCCCTTCCTGTTTGGCGTTCTCAATATAGCGGTTCACCCGCTCCCAATGATCGCGATGAATGAGCGGTCCCAGTTCGGTCGCGGGGTTCATCGGATCGCCGACTTCGTCATGGCTGACGATCCATGGGCTGAGCGGCATCGCCTGGTCGCGGTTTTTGACGCGGAAATTCGGCCGGTAATAATTTTCTAAGTAATCGCGGACTGCGTAATCGTTGGCAATGGTGTAGCCGGAAATGTAGTCGTACGCCTGTTCCGCCCTCACCCGGCGGGCCGAGCGGCCGATCACCACCGCAAGCTCGCATTCGTAATGCATCATGTTCACCCCCTCCGGGCGTGACGGAAATGCCGTGCGTGCCGCTTTCAATATGCCAATCGATGAGCGCGGCAAGCGCCGCAAAATCCACGTTTCCTTCCTCATCAAACGGCGTGTTGCCGGCGCAATGGAAGACCGGCCAAACCGCGTTATACATGCGCGATTTTGCGGATTGGCCGCTTCTCCTTCTCCACCGGGTGCACGGCGCCGGACAGTACGAGCGGGTCATCGAGGAATGCCGCCGCCATGGCTTTGAACCGAACGTTCTATGCGAATGCCCGGACGCGACCATATTGCTCTCCCTTGTCGCCCAAGGCCTCGGGGCCACCATTGTGCCGCAATCCACTGTAGCCTTGTTTCGCCTCCCCGGCATCAAGGTGCTGGAGATCATCGACTCTTCGATGACAGCGGAAGCCGCCGCCATCCTCGACCGACAACGGTATTTACCAAAAAGCGCCTGAACATTCCTCGACGTGCTCCAAACCGCTGCGGCCCGCGCCGCCGGCGGACAACATGAAGAAAGATAGCGATTCCTCCAATCATGGACGCTCAAGTGAAGGGAAAAAACAACATTGGCGTCATCTCTTCGTTGCGCCGCCCTTTTTGTTCAACGACCGGCTTTCCAAAAAAAATCAGGCGCCGTTGGGCGCCTCATCACAACCCTGCCGACCGCTGCAGCCGCTTGGCGATTTCCAAAAAATCTTCGGCCGAAATCCCGGGAGCGAATTCTTCCGGCACTTCGTCCAAATCGGGGATCGCCCCCCCTTGGGGCGCTCCTTCGACCACCTCGAGCGGCTGGCCGTCGCTTGGATGGGTTCCTTTCCAAATGCGGCCGATTTCTTTGTAATAGCGATCGCTGAACGTATAAAGTCGGCGGTGGACGCCTTGATCCTCATACTTTCTCGCCGCATCGAACACGCGGTTATCGAGGTTCGGGATTGGCAGAAGCTTCGTCACATCAACGCCCGTCGCCACTTCCAACGCCTTGGCGTACGCCAAAACATGAACTCCCCCGCGCACAAGCAAGTAGCCGATCATCTCGCGGGCGGTAGGGTGGTCCGTCATTTCATAGACGCGCATTTTATGCGTGCGCGCTCCGCATTCCAGGAAAAAGTTGTGAAGCAAATCCAAAATCAAGTTGCCGCTGTTGAACACGTACTCCCCCGTCCACGCCTTCCCCATCGAATCGCCGGGAAACGCCGTCTGCGCCGTCGCGATAAAATGATACGTATTGCGCTTGTCTTTCGCATCCTTCATCGGCGCTGTATCCGGATCACCTGGATGGGTGGAGCCGGTCAAGCAAAGGTTGATCGCATTGGACACGAGCTCGACATGGCCAAACTCTTCGGCGGTGATGCTCGCCACCAACTCGTAAAACGGGCGCAGCTTCTTTTTTTGCCGAAAATTGAATGACTGAAACAAATAATTGTTTAACGTCGACATTTCTCCGAAACGGCCGCCAAGCAGCTCCTGGACAGCGGCAGCCGCATTGGGGTCCGCGTATTTGGGCTCCGGCAATTCAATCGCCAGCCGGTCGATCCGCTGAAATACCACGATTCTCTTCCTCCCTCTAGAAATGTTGATGTATCAAGGCTTTTCGGCCCCTCAGGGGTGTCCAAAAAATATTTTTCGACAAAATCCCTTACATCCTTTTTCAGTTTTGTGGGTATCTTACAGACCTAGGGTGCGCT
>NZ_JAFWFM010000138.1:0-5299 GCF_017515625.1 Geobacillus sp. | reverse complement strand
GTCACTCCTTTGTTTTGGCTGTTGGGTGTCGTTACCTCAATGATGGCCGAAAACAACGGGGGTGGCAAGCTTTTTTTCTTCCAACCGTTGAAACTCAAGGGAAAACCGTGAGTGTGGAGGATAAACTTTTGACAATACCGTTGGCAATGGAGGGGGAAGAAACATGGATAAGTTGATGGACCATCCTTGGTTTATTCGCGTTGTCTCCTTATTGCTGGCGATTATGCTGTATATGTCAGCCAATGTCGGGGCGAAAACCGGTGAAACGCGCAACACGTTTGGCCAGGAAGATACGGAAACGTTGATCGATATTCCGGTGGTCGCTTACTATGATGAAGACAACTTGGTTGTATCTGGCGTCCCGAAATACGTGAACGTTACGCTCCAAGGGCCGGCCAGCATTGTCAAGCCGACGGCTCTGCAGCGAAATTTCGAGGTGTATGTCGATTTAACGGAATTGCCGTTAGGGACATACACGGTGCCGATCAAATACAGGGACATCTCTGACAAGTTGAAAGTGACGATTCAGCCTTCCTCGGCCAAAGTGACGATTCGTGAAAAAGTGTCGAAACGGTTTCCTGTCGGTGTTGAATTTTTCAATCGAAACAAAATGCCGGATGGCTATTCCGTTGGAGAACCGACTGTGAAACCAGATGCCGTGACGATTACCGGGGCGAAGGAACTAATCGACGAGATTGCGTTTGTCAAAGCCATCGTCGACTTAGATGGGGCGACGGAAACGTTGACGAGAGAAGCGCGCGTTTGGGTGTACGATCGACGGGGAAATGAGTTAGATATTGAGCCAGAGCCATCGTCGGTGGAAGTAACCGTGCCGGTGAAAAGCCCGAGCAAGACGGTGCCGGTTCAAGTGCGAACAACTGGGGAGTTGCCGGATGGTGTGCATCTTGTCAGCATCACGCCGGAGCCGGATCGAGTGACGATTTATGGACCGAAAGAAGTGTTGAACCATATTGACAAGCTGGAAGGATTGACCGTTGATTTGGACGATATTACGGATGATGCGACGGTAGAACTTGACGCTCCGCTCCCTGATGGCGCAAAAAGCATCAACCCAGACAAAATCAAGGTCCATATTGATGTGGAAAAAGACGTCACGCAAACGTGGAAAGACGTGCCGATCGCTGTCGTCGGCTTGCCGGATTCATACAAAGCTGAATTTGTCAAACCGCTTGAAGGCAAAATTACGGTCCACCTTGTCGGTCCGCCCGATGTCGTCCGCGGGTTGACAAAAGACGATATTCGTTTGTATGTCGATGTCGGTGGACTTGACACCGGCGAACATCAAGTTCCCATTCAATGGAACCACCCTAAACAAGTCCAATGGCAACCGTCGGCGGAAACGGCGATGGTCCATATTCGCGACAAAGCAACTGCACAATAAACTGCATAGTAAGGAGAGAGTGAACGAATGGGCAAATATTTTGGCACTGATGGTGTACGAGGAGTCGCAAATCGTGAATTGACGCCAGAGTTGGCGTTTCAAATCGGCCGCTGCGGCGGATACGTGCTGACCAAAAGCGCTGAGCGCCCGAAAGTACTGATCGGGCGCGACACCCGCATTTCCGGCCATATGTTGGAAGGCGCCCTTGTCGCCGGGCTTTTGTCGATCGGGGCGGAAGTGATGCGCCTTGGCGTCATTTCCACGCCAGGCGTCGCCTATTTGACGAAGGCGCTTGGAGCGCAGGCCGGCATTATGATTTCCGCCTCCCACAACCCGGTGCAAGATAACGGCATTAAATTTTTCGGTCCGGACGGGTTCAAGCTGTCGGATGAGCAGGAAGCGGAAATTGAGGCGCTGATCGACAGCGCGGAGGATATGCTGCCGCGGCCGATCGGGGCTGGGCTTGGGCAAGTAAACGACTATTTCGAAGGCGGGCAAAAGTACTTGCAGTATTTAAAACAAACGATTGATGAAGAAGATTTTTCCGGGATGAAAATCGCCCTCGACTGCGCGCACGGGGCGACGTCATCGCTTGCGACGTACTTATTTGCCGATTTGGATGCGGATGTCGTGACAATGGGGGCTTCGCCCAATGGGCTCAACATTAACGAAGGGGTCGGGTCCACCCATCCGGAAGCGCTCGCCGCATTTGTCAAAGAAAAAGGAGCGGATGTCGGGCTCGCCTTTGACGGCGACGGCGACCGTCTCATTGCCGTCGATGAGAACGGCAACATCGTCGATGGCGACCAAATTATGTACATTTGCGCCAAATATTTAAAAGAAACCGGCCGCCTCAAGCACCAAACCGTCGTCTCAACCGTCATGAGCAACCTTGGGTTTTACAAGGCGCTTGAGGCGCAGGGAATCAAAAGTGTACAAACGGCCGTTGGCGACCGCTATGTCGTCGAGGAAATGAAGAAGAACGGCTATAATCTCGGCGGCGAGCAGTCCGGACACATCATTTTCCTTGACTACAACACGACGGGGGACGGAATGTTGACGGCGCTCCAGCTTGTCAACATCATGAAAATCAAAGGCAAGCCGCTTTCCGAATTGGCGGGGGAAATGAAAAAATACCCGCAGCTGCTTGTGAACGTCCGGGTAAAAGATAAAGAAAAAGCGATGGAAAATGAGCAAGTGAAAAAAGTGATCCAGGAAGTGGAGGCAGAGATGAACGGCAACGGCCGCGTTCTTGTCCGCCCATCGGGGACTGAGCCTCTTGTGCGCATTATGGCGGAGGCCCCGACCGAAGAAGCGTGCCGCGCCTACGTGGAGCGGATCGCGGATGTCGTTCGCCGTGAAATGGGAGTGGAATAACCGACCGCTTGGACAACCACCCTATGCATAGACGGAACGTTCGCTTCCGTTTATGCATAGGTTATTTTATATAAAGGGATGGATAGATGATAGTTGACGCCGCTGGGAATGTCCTGTAATATTAACGTTGTTGCTTTTTTCTTGAAAGGAGGCGATGGCAGGGCGGAACAAGGAGATCAGGAACAGCAGTTGTTCCAGCGGATGGAACGTTTCAAAAAGAAAAACCGGTTGGTTGTTGCAATCGTTTTGACGACAAAAGCGCCTGGACTAAGCGTTGGACGGAAGAACGCTTAGTTGACGAGGAGGAGGTTTATCGAGGTTTTCGGCGGATGCCTCCCGGCTGGAGCGATGACAGCCGCAAGTCCTCTCTTAAAACAAAGGGGTGACCCTTTGCACAAAGGGGAGGATGTCATCGCGCGAAACGAAGAAGGGAGTCTGCCGCCCGTGGATCGGCGAGGCCCCGTTGTTCTTTGACAACTGAACATGGAAGGATCTCATTAGCGGCAGCCTCCAAGATGAAAAGGAGGAACATTTGCCATGTGCGGCATTGTTGGCTATATCGGTAATCAAGATGTGAAGGAAATTTTATTGCGCGGATTGGAAAAACTCGAGTATCGCGGCTACGATTCGGCGGGGATCGCTGTGTTGAACGAAAGCGGCGTGCATGTGTTTAAGGAAAAAGGACGGATTGCTGATTTGCGCCGCATCGTCGACCCGAACGTCAACGCGACGGTCGGCATTGGCCATACACGCTGGGTGACACACGGGGCGCCAAGCCGAGTGAACGCCCACCCGCATCAAAGCGCTTCAGGCCGTTTTACGCTTGTGCATAACGGTGTCATTGAAAACTATGAAATGGTCAAGCGCGATTATTTAGCCGATGTTACGTTTCAAAGCGACACGGACACGGAAGTCATCGTCCAGCTCGTGGAAAAATTCGTCCGTGACGGGCTGACAACGGAAGAGGCGTTCCGAAAAACGCTCTCGCTGCTAAAAGGATCGTACGCCATCGCCATGATCGATGCGCAAGACGAAAACACCATCTATGCGGCGAAAAACAAAAGCCCGCTTCTCGTCGGCTTGGGCGATGGGTTTAACGTCGTGGCGAGCGACGCGATGGCGATGCTTCAAGTGACGAATCAATTCGTCGAACTGATGGATGGGGAGCTCGTTATCGTCACGAGCGAGAACGTCACGATTCAAACGCTCAACGGCGAGACAGTCGAACGGAAGTCGTTTACGGCCGAGCTCGATGCAAGCGACATTGAAAAAGGAACGTATCCGCATTACATGTTGAAAGAAATTGACGAGCAGCCGTTCGTCATCCGCCGCATCATTCAAAAATACCAAGACGAAAACGGCGGATTGACGATTGACCAAGCGATCATCAACGAAGTGCTGAACGCTGACCGCCTGTACATTGTCGCGTGCGGAACGAGCTACCATGCAGGTCTCGTCGGCAAGCAGTTGATCGAATCGTGGGCGAAAATTCCGGTGGAAGTGCATATCGCCAGCGAATTTTCGTACAACATGCCGCTGTTGTCGGAAAAGCCGCTCTTCATCTTTATCTCGCAAAGCGGCGAAACGGCCGACAGCCGCGCCGTGCTCGTGCAAACGAACAAACTCGGCTATAAAGCGATTACGATCACGAACGTCCCAGGTTCGACGCTGTCGCGGGAAGCCGATTATACGCTCCTGTTGCACGCCGGCCCGGAAATCGCCGTTGCCTCGACAAAAGCCTATACGGCGCAAATTGCTGTGCTTGCGATTTTGGCCGCCGCGGCGGCAAAAGCGAAAGGCTTTGAGCTGGACTTTGACTTGACGAAAGAGCTTGCCATCGTCGCCAATGTGATGGAAATGCTGTGCGATGCGAAAGAGGAAATGGAGAAAATCGCGAGCGACTACTTGACCCTGACGCGCAACTGCTTCTTCATCGGCCGCGCCGTTGACTACTATGTCTGCCTAGAAGGCGCGCTGAAACTGAAGGAGATCTCTTACATCCAAGCGGAAGGGTTCGCCGGCGGCGAGCTGAAACACGGCACGATCGCCTTGATTGAGGACGGCACGCCGGTGATTGCGCTTGCCACTCAGGAGCACGTGAATTTAAGCATTCGCGGCAACGTAAAAGAAGTCGTCGCCCGCGGCGCGAACCCGTGCGTCATCTCGATGCGCGGCCTGGAAGGCGACGGCGACCGCTTCATCATCCCGGCTGTCCATCCGGATCTTACGCCGCTTGTGTCCGTCGTGCCGTTGCAGCTGATCGCCTACTATGCCGCCTTGCACCGCGGCTGCGACGTCGACAAACCGCGCAACTTGGCGAAGAGCGTGACGGTGGAGTGAGCGGTTCGTTGGTCGGAAAGATGTTTGTTGAGTTACAAAAAAGTTGTTTAATTTACAAAAAAGTTGTTTAATTTACAAAAAAGTCGTTTAAATTACAAAAAAGTTGTTTAAAAAACACACGGCATCGATTACAATTAATGTAATCGAACGTGTGTTTTTTTAACTCACATTTCGCACCCT